>CALEDU010000028.1 GCA_937949455.1 uncultured Tepidimonas sp.
TCGAACGGGTGCAGTGGATGCGCGTGCGTCAGCGCGGCAGCGACATCGTCGCCCTGGCCGGGCACCCGGCACCATTGTCGGTTCAGGTGGTGGCGCAGCTGTGCGACCGGCAGCGCCGGCTCGCGCTCGGTGTCGTCCACCGGATGGCGGCCCAGCCACGAGATGCCCAGGTGCTCGCGCGCCGACAGTGCCGCCTCCAGCAGCAGGTACAGGTCCTCATGCCGGCGCAGTCGGTCGCTGGGGCGCGGCACGGCGGCCATCAGGTCGTGGGTGTCGCCCTGCGGCCGGCGCGGGAAGTTGCCGTCCTGCAGGCCGAGCAGGTAGATGCGCCGAAACGGCACCGCGCGCATCGGCAACAGCGTCGCGAATGTCACCCCCCCGCCGAGGAAGCGCGCGGGCGTGCCGCCACCGCCGGCCAGCGCCAGCCAGGTATCGGCCACCACTGCAGCGGGGATGGGTTCGGCGCCAGCCTCGGCGGCCTGCTGCGCCCAGAGATCGACCGCCGCATGCAGCCGCGCCACCCCCAGCGTGCCCTCGATATCGTCCGGTGCCGGCTGCAGGCACTGTGTGAGCAGCGCGTGCAGCCGATTGGTCCAATTGGCGGCATCGGCAGGTTCGACCAGGCGCTCGTTCCACCCCGCCATGGTGTCGATAAAAGTCTGCAGCCGGTGCAGCAGGTCGCCTTGTGGTACTGCCACGCCACGCGCTGGCAGCAGGCGGTCTTGCCATGGCGTGTCCTCGGCCCCGAGCAGGGCGCCCAGCCATAGCCGTTGCAGCCCCTCGCGCCAGGTGTAGCGCCCGGCCAGTGCGCTGCCGCCAGCAGCCAGCCCCAGGCGCTGCCGGTGTGCACCGTCCAGTCCCCAGCGGATCGCCACCTCACGTCGCCACGCGCGCAGCGTGTCGAGGCCCTCCGACGCCAGACCGAAGGCGCGTGCCACCGCCGGGATGTCGAGCCAGTCCAGCACCTCGCTGCCGGTCAGGCGCAGCGCCTCGGGGTGCAGCAGGGCGCGCAGCAGCTCGCGCAGGCGCGCGGCGGTGTCGTCCTCGACGTCGGCGATCTGGTAGGGAATGCGGCGCGGGTCGTCGGGCGGCAGGCTGCCCCAGACCGCATGCACCAGTGGCGCGTAGGCGGCGATGTCGGGCGCGAAGACGGCAATCTCGCGCGGCTGCAGCGTCGGGTCGCGCTGCAGCGCGGCCAGCACCTGGTCGTGCAGCACCTCCACCTCGCGCAGCAGGGTGTGGCAGACGTGCAGCCGCAGCGAGCCGTCGCGTGCCGGATCCAGCGGCGGCCAGGTCCGTTCACCCAAGGCGCGGCCGTGGCGCAGATCGTCCTGCAGCTGCGCCAGCAGGTGTGGTGGGTCGGTGTCGTCGGCGGGCTCGTCGTCCCAGGCGTCCTCCAGCGTCACCGGGGCCAGCCCCGCAGGCGGCTCCTCGGTGGCCAATGCCTGTAACCCAGCGATGAATTCGCGTCCCTGCCGACCCCAGGCAGCCAGCAGCGGATGGCCGGCGCGCGCGCCGTCGCGGTCGAACCAGTCGGTGCGCGCCGGATTCAGCACATAGACCGCTACCTCGCGCCAGCGTGCCAGCGCCTGCAGCGCCTGCAGCACATCGGGCGTGAGGGCGCTGACGCCAAATACCGTCAGCCGCAGCGGCTCGCGCGGCGGCAGTGGGCACACGCGGGCGGTGCGCATCCGTTCCATCCATGCAGCATGGATATCGCAGCGGCTCGCCCAGGGGTGACCCTCTGATTTGGCATCGGCCCGCAGCAACCGCCACAACGCTGGCTGCCAGTGTTCGTCCTGCGGTAACTCGCGCACCCGGCCGTCGGCGTCGCGCAGGCGGTCGTGCCCAGCTGCCCAATCAGCCAGCCAATCGGGCCGGTAAACCTGATATTGGTCGAACAGGTCGGCGATCCGCTGTGCCAGTTGCGCAAGCCGCAGCGGCTCGCCATCGCCCAGGTAGTGAATCAGCGGGGCATAAACGGCCGCCTCCTCGCGCTGCGTCAGCGACGGCAGCAGCCGCCACAAGCGCCAGCGCAGCGGACCGCGGTCCAGCGCTGCTTCATCCGGCACCGCAGCTTCGCCCAACACCGCACGGTAAGTTTGCCACAGCCACTGCGCTGGCAGTAGGCACTCCAGGCCGGCGCAGACGCCGTCGCGCTGTGCCAGTGCCTGCTGCACCCACTGCGCCATGCCCTGGCTGGCCACCAGCCAGCGCTGTGGCTGCAGCGGATGCGCCATCCGGGCCTGTGCGGCCTCGCTTGCGGCGCGCTGCAGCAGTGCCTCGATGCGATCGCTCTGGACGATGCGCAGCGAGGTGCTCGGGGGGGTGGAGGCCGTCTGCGTCACAGCCTCCTATCGTAGAGGATGTCCACGCTCTGTTGTGCGATCGCACGACTCGAGTGCAGCCCTGCGCTACCATCCGCCCCATGAGCCAGGCTTTCGTGCGCGAGCAAGACCACGACGAGGACTACGAGGTGCTGTCGGCGGGCCAGCACATGCCTGCCGGAAGCAAAAATTACATGACGCCGCAGGGCTATGCGCGCTTGCGCGCAGAACTGATGCACCTGATCGACGAGGAGCGCCCGCGCGTGGTCGAGACGGTGGCCTGGGCTGCGAGCAACGGCGACCGCTCGGAAAATGGCGATTATCTGTATGGCAAGAAGCGGCTGCGCGAGATCGACCGCCGTATCCGGTTTTTGACCCAGCGGCTGGAGCGCGCCGAGGTGGTGGACCCCAGTGTGCACCATGGCAAAGACCAGGTGTTCTTCGGTGCGACGGTGACCTATGCCCGCGCCAACGGCAGCGAGGTGACCGTCACGATCCTGGGTATCGACGAAGCGAACAGCAGCCTGGGGCAGATCAGTTGGATCTCGCCGGTGGCGCAGGCGCTGCTGAAGGCGCGCGAGGGCGACGAGGTGCGGCTGCACACGCCCGCCGGGGTCGAGATACTGGAGATCCTGCAGGTGCGCTACCCGGCACCCGGCGCGCCATTGGTAGACTGAGCGGCGCATGCGCCATGCGCAAGGGCTGCGTCAATGGCCGGTCTCACTCTGGCGCGCTGGCCGCAGCCGCTGGGCCCGCAGCACCGACGGCGTGCGCCGCAGTTGGCGCAGTACCTGAGCCAGATGTACCCTGTCGCGCACTGCCACGGTAAAGCGCAGTTCGGTCGTGCTCTGCGCGGCCTCGTCGCCCATGTGGATGTGGGTGATGTCGGCCTCGGCCGCGGCGATGGCGGCTGCCACGCGCGCCAGCACTCCCTTGCCGTTGTTGACGGTGACCGACACTGCCGATTCGAAGGCGCGCGCCGGATCCTCGGCCCATTCCACTTCCAAAAAGCGTTCGCGGTCGCGGTGCAACAAACGCCGTACCACGGGACAATCTTCGGTGTGGACGGCCAAGCCTTCCCCACGGCCCAGGTAGCCGACGATGCGGTCACCAGGGATCGGCCGACAGCAATTGGCGTAAGTGACTGAACCGCCCTCACTGCCATCGAGCGTGACCACGCCCTGGCTGGGTTGATCATCGCGCGGGGCGCCGAAGCGTTCCTGGCTGATCAGCAGCACGTCCGGTCGCACCCCGGCCTCGGCCATCAGGGCAGCGAGCTTTTTGCCGACCATGCCGGCAATGCGCCGCCCCAGGCCGATGTCGGTCAGGAGTTCGTCTCGCGATCGGTTGCCCGTAAAGCGCAGCAGCTTGTCCCAGATGGCATGTCCCGCCCCATCGTCAGCGGGCAGGCTGGTCATCCCCTCGGCGCGCACCGATTGCAGCAGCAGCCGCTCGCCTAGGGCGCGCGATTCCTCTTGTTCCAACGTCTTGAGGTAGTGCCGAATCTTGGAGCGCGCGCGCCCCGTCTTGACGAAGCCCAGCCACGCTGGATTGGGACGTGCGTGAGGCGAGGTGGTGATTTCGACCACGTCGCCGTTGTGCAGTTCGGTGCGCAGCGGGACTTGCTCGCCGTTCACCGTCGCCCCAATGGCTCGGTGTCCCACATCGCTGTGGATGGCATAGGCGAAGTCCACCACGGTGGCGCCGCGTGGCAGCGCCATGATCTTGCTTTTCGGGGTGAACACATAAACCGAGTCGGGAAACAGGTCGATGCGCACATGGTCCCAGAACTCATTGGAGTCCTTGGTCTCTTGCTGGATGTCCAGCAGGGACTGCAACCACTGCACATTGAGCGCCTGCGGCGAGGCGTCGGCCGCGCCCCCTGCCTTGTACAGCCAGTGCGCGGCAATGCCAGATTCGGCCACCACGTCCATATTAGGGGTGCGCAATTGGAACTCGATGGCCGTGCCAAATGGCCCGACCAGCGTGGTATGCAGCGACTGGTAGCCGTTGACTTTGGGGATGGCGATGTAGTCACGGAACTTGCCCGGCATCGGCTTGTAGAGCTGGTGCAGCACCCCCATGGCGGTGTAGCAGTCCAGTATTTGTGGCACGATGATGCGAAAGCCGTAGATGTCGGTCACCTGCGCAAAAGACAGATGCTTGGTATCCATCTTGCGGTAGATGGAGTAGAGCGTTTTTTCCCGTCCGGTGATGCGCACCTCCAGGCCGCTGTGCGCGAATGCCGCCTCGACCTCGCCTTGCACACGGGCAATCAGATCGCGGCGGCGCGCACGCGAGCGCGCCAGTGCCTTGGACAGCGCCTGATAGCGCCAGGGGTGCAGGTGGCGAAAGGCCAAGTCCTGCAGCTCGCGGTATAAATTGTTGAGTCCCAGCCGGTGGGCGATGGGGGCGTAGATATCCAGTGTCTCGCGCGCGATGCGCCCCCATTTGTGGCGCGGCATGTCGCCCATGGTGCGCATGTTGTGCAGCCGGTCCCCGAGCTTGATCAGGATGACCCGCACATCGCGGGCCATGGCCAACAACATTTTGCGGAAAGACTCGGCCTGTCCTTGCTCGCGGCTGTCGAACTCCAGCTTGTCCAGCTTGGTCAGCCCGTCCACCAGATCGGCCACTGCGGGGCCGAAGCGCTGGGTCAGCTCGGCCTTGGTGACGCCACAGTCCTCCAGCACGTCGTGCAGCAAGGCGGCGCACAGGGCCTGGGCGTCCAGCTTCCATTCGGTACAGATTTGCGCCACTGCGATCGGGTGGGTGATGTAGGGATCGCCGTTTTTGCGCATCTGACCCAGGTGGGCCTGATCCGCGAAGCGATACGCCTGCCGAACCAGATCGATTTCGGCCGCGCTCAAATAGCTCAGCCGTGACTCGAGCGCGGCAAAACTGGCTGCCGCTGCGCTGACCGCTGCTTGGGGCGGCGAAACTGGTGGGTAGTTGCCGAAGGCACTTGCTTCGGTGGGAGTCATGGCGTCGACACTCACCCTGCTAATGTAAACAAAAAAGGCGCCTCGAGGGGGCGCCTTGCGGGTTGACCGGATCCCGATCTCAGACGGGGACCTTGCGCAGCATCTCCAGACCGACGAGACCGGCCGCCACTTCGCGCAGGGCGGTCACCGCGGGTTTGTTGCGCGTCTCTAGCTTGGGGGCGTGGCCCTGATTGAGCATGCGCGCGCGATAGGTGGCCACCAGCACGAGTTGGAAGCGGTTGGGGATTTTTTCCAGGCAATCTTCGACGGTGATGCGCGCCATGGAAACCTCCGGCAAAGCGTTGAACAACAGGGTTATTGAATGCCCAGCGCCTGAAAAACATTGGCGCGAGCCCTGCGCTGGGCGGCGACCCGCAGGCGCTGCGAGTGTGTAATCGTCTTGAGATCGAACAAAGCCCGCTCAAAAACCTCATTGATTATAACGTAGTCGAAGGCGTGGACATGCGCCATCTCTTCGGCGGCATTGCGCAGCCGCAGTTCGATGACGTCCTCGCTGTCCTCGCCGCGGCGCAGCAGTCGGTTGCGCAGTTCCTGCCAGCTCGGCGGCAGGATGAAGATCAGCACTGCATTGGCAAACTGGCGCCGGATCTGCAGCGCTCCTTGATAGTCGATTTCCAGAACGATATCGGTGCCGGCGGCGATCTTGTCTTCGATGGCCTTGCGCGAGGTGCCGTAGCGGTGGTTGTGCACCCGTGCCCACTCGACGAACGTGTCGGCGGCGACCATGCGGTCGAACTCCTCGTCGCTGACGAAGAAATACTCGCGACCATGCACCTCTTGCCCGCGCGGGGCGCGCGTGGTGTGGGAGACCGAGAGCTCCATGCGCGAGTCCACCTCCAGCAGCGCTTTGACGAGGCTGGATTTGCCCGCGCCGCTGGGGGCGGCCACGACGAATAGGTTGCCGGGATATTCCATGGGGGGATCATTCGAGGTTTTGGACCTGCTCACGCATCTGCTCGATGAGCACTTTCATGTCCACCGACAGACGCGAGAGTTCTAGGCTGGCCGACTTGGTACCCAGCGTATTGGCCTCGCGGTGCAGTTCCTGGATCAAGAAATCCAGCCGTTTGCCCACTTCGCCGCCGCGCTGCAACAGCCGTTCGATTTCGCTCAGGTGCGATTGCAGCCGTGTCAATTCCTCGGCGACGTCCACCCGGATCGCAAACGCCGCTGCTTCGACCAGCGCCCGCTCCTGCACTGCAACGGGGTCTGCCTGAGTGGCCCCGAGGGCATCGTGGAAGCGCTGTAGAATGCGCTCGCGCTGCTGCGCCACGATCTGGGGCACCAGCGGCTCGGCCTGTGCCACCAGCCGCTGCAGCTGCGCGACGCGCTCGCGCAGCATCGCGACCAGCCGCGCACCTTCGCGTTCGCGCGCGGCGGTGAAGTCGTCCAGCACCCGCTCGGTCAGCGTCAGCAACGGCTCCATCCAATCGGTAGGCAGCGGGGTGTTGCGCTGGGCGAGTTGCAGCACCTCGGCCACCGACAGGCCGCGTGCCTGCGGCAGCCAGGCCTGTATCTGCTCCTGCATCCCTAGCAGACGTTGCAGTTCGGCAACCGCTGGTGCGTGCAGACCCCCATCGCCGCGCTGTTCGATCCAGGCGCGCAGCTCCACCTTGCCGCGCCGTACGCGCGCACCGATGCGCTCGCGCAAGGCCGGCTCGGCCGCCCGCAGGTCCTCGGGCAAGCGCAACGACAGGTCCAAAAAGCGCCCGTTGACGGCGCGGATTTCCAGGCCCAGCGCACTGGTGCCAGGCGTGCGGTCGTCACAGGCCTGCGCCCGGGGGTTGCATTGCCCCGTGGCGTAGCCGGTCATGCTGTACACTGACATGGCCTTTAGCAGAGGGCGGCCCCGAGGGTGGCACCAGCCGCCTGGGCGTGAAGGTTGCGCATGTACGGATTATGTCAAAGACCAAGCCGGCCCCTCTGCCGCCTGATACGGTGATCGGCGGCTACTGCATCGTGCGCCTGCTGGCTGCCGGCGGATTCGGCTTCGTCTACCTGGCGCTCAACGCCAGCGGACACGAGGTCGCCATCAAGGAATACCTGCCAGCTTCGCTCGTGTTGCGCGCGCCTGGCGAACTGTTGCCGGTCGTCCCCCCCGAAAAGCAGGCGCTGTATCGGCTGGGGTTGCGTAGCTTTTTCGAAGAAGGGCGGGCGCTGGCCCAAATCTCTCACCCCGCCGTGGTAGGCGTGCTCGATTTTTTTCGCGAGAACGAGACCGTCTACTTGGTCATGGACTACTTGCAGGGCGCGTCGCTACAAGCGTTCATCATGGAGGCGCGCGGCCGGCAGCGCAAGAAGGTCTTGCGCGAGGCGACGATCCGCTCGCTATTTGATGAGGTGCTGCGCGGGCTGCGTATCGTGCACCAGCACAAAATGTTGCACCTGGATATCAAACCGGCCAATATCTTCATCACCGACGACAACCGCGCGGTGCTGATCGACTTTGGTGCGGCGCGCGAGGTGCTCAACAGCGAGGATGGTTTCGTGCGCCCGATGTACACCCCGGGCTTTGCCGCGCCAGAGATGTACCGCCGCAGTGGCATCGCTGGCTTGGGGCCGTGGACCGATATTTACGCGATGGGTGCGTGCATGTACTCGTGCATGCAGGGCTATCCACCTCACGACGTCCCCCAGCGACAGGACAAAGACCGACTGGAGGCATCGCTGGCGCGGCTGCGCGGCATCTATTCCGACCATCTGCTCGACCTGGTGCGCTGGTGCATGGCGCTGGATCCGCTGTCGCGGCCCCAGTCTGTCTTCGCCCTGCAGCGTGAACTGGCCCGTCCAGAGGTGCCCGAGCCGGCGCCGCCGAGCTGGTGGAGTCGCGTGCGCAGCCGCCTGGGATTGGCCCCAATTGGGGAAAATCTGCCCAGGGTGGCCAGCCGCCACAGCCAGCGGTCCAGCTTTCTCGAGCCGCCGTGAAGTGTGTCGTCCATCCGCTCAGCACGGTCATTGCCAAGGGTGCGTCCACGCATGATTCGCACCGGCACGAGGTGCGTGCTGGCAGCCGATACCAAGCGCCTCATCCTCTCGCACCCCCATTTTCCCCCCTTGAGAAACCACGCCCATGACGCAAGACCCCACAGCGAACGCAAGCCCCCACCGGCGCCACGATGGCCGCGCCCCCGACCAATTGCGACCCGTGCGCATCACCCGGGGCTACACCGTCCATGCCGAAGGCTCGGTACTGATCGAGTTTGGCCTCACCCGTGTGCTGTGCACGGCCTCGGTGGAAGAGCGCGTGCCCCCGCACAAAAAAGGCAGCGGCGAAGGTTGGGTGACGGCCGAGTACGGCATGTTGCCCCGTGCCACCCACACCCGCAGCGACCGCGAGGCCGCCCGCGGCAAGCAAAGCGGCCGCACGCAGGAGATCCAGCGCCTCATCGGCCGTTCGCTGCGCGCGGTCTTCGACCTGAGCGCCCTGGGCGAGCGCACCATCACGCTGGACTGCGACGTGCTGCAGGCCGATGGCGGCACCCGCACCGCGGCCATCACCGGCGCTTGGGTGGCAGCGCATGACGCCGTGCATCAGCTGCTGGCCGAGGGCAAGCTTCAGCGCAACCCCATCTTGCACCCGGTGGCGGCCGTCTCGGTCGGTATCGTGAACGGGGTGCCGGTGCTGGACCTGGACTACCTGGAGGACGCCGGCTGCGAGACCGACATGAACGTTGTCATGACCGGGGCCGGCCGCTTCGTCGAGCTGCAGGGCACGGCTGAAGGAGAGCCCTTCGGCCGCGAGGATTTGCAGCAGCTGCTGACGCTGGCCGATGGCGGCATCCAGCAGCTGATCGCGATGCAGCGCGCCGCGCTGGCCGGTGCCGAGGTGCGGTGAAGTTATGGCGGATACAAACCCACCGCGCCGTTTGGTGCTGGCCTCCAACAACCCGGGCAAATTGGCCGAATTGCAAGCGATGTTCGCGCCGCTCGGTCTGGAGCTGGTGACGCAGGGCAGCCTGGGCATCCCCGAGGCGCCGGAGCCGCACTGCACCTTTATCGAAAACGCGTTGGCCAAAGCCCGCCATGCGGCCGCCGCGAGTGGCCTGCCGGCCCTGGCCGACGACGCCGGTCTGTGCGTGGCGGCCTTCGGCGGCCGGCCGGGGGTGGACACGGCGCACTACTGCACGCAGTTTGGCTATCCCAAGAGCGATGCCAACAATGTGCGCGCCTTGCTGGAGCAGATGCGCGGCATCGACGATCGCCGCGCCGCGATGGTCAGCACCCTGGTCGCGGTGCGCTCCCCAGAGGACCCCGAGCCGCTGGTCGCCAGCGGCCGAGTCGAGGGACTGATTGCGCGCGAGCCGGTCGGCGAGGGCGGCTTCGGCTTCGATCCGGTGATGTTCCTCCCCGCCTTTGGCTGCACCTTTGCCCAACTGCCCACCGACGTCAAAAATGCCCACAGCCACCGGGGCCGCGCGGCGCGCGCCATGCTGGCTCTCATGCAGGAGCGGGGATGGCCAGCGGTCTGAGCGGTCACGGCGTGGCTGTCGCCCGCGAGACGACCGTGTTGTGGCAGCGTCCGGGCCAGGTGCAGCTGCGCGGCC
>CALEDU010000029.1 GCA_937949455.1 uncultured Tepidimonas sp.
GCGGCGCTCGGTTTCCCAGCCGGCGGCCCGGTAACGCAGTTCGGTCAGTTCCAGCCCCGTCTCCAGCGCCCACCAGCCCGTGGCCTGATAGATCGTCCGTTGCAGCGGCTGAGTCAGCCGGGCGGCGACGATGTAGGGAATCCGCTTGCCCTCCAGGGTCGCCAGGATGGCCTCGTCGAAGAAGCCGCTGTCGGCGCGCAGCAGGCCGACGGCCTTGTCGCCGAGGTGATGCAGGGTCGATGCGAGGAACTGGAGGATGTTGTTGGCGCTATGCGCATGGCCCGGTCGCAGCCAGGTGAAATACCCGCTGGCGCGGAGCGCTGCGCGCAAGCGGGCTATTTCCATCTGCTCGGGCAAAACTTTAACCACCTTGTCATCACCCCTAGCCTCGAACAACTCACCCTTGGCAGCCAGCCTCACCCAGTTGCCAAGACTGGCTTTGGGGATGCCCAAGACCTTGACCATCACCGCGATGGCCTGTCCAGCCTCTGCTTGGCGAACCGCCCCCCAGTTTGAATTCCCGCGTGTGCTGTGGACTGCACGCACCTGCTTTGCTGCTCTCATTCCTTGACTCCTTGTCGACTGTTTTCAACGGGTATCCGGATTTGAGTGTGTTTCCGGCTCCTGAACCGAATCACATCATCGTGGTGTAAAACCGGATTTTGTTGTTGCATTCCGGGTGGCGTTGCTCTATCATGAAACCGGATTTTGTTGTGAGAGAAGAAGACGTGAAGCCCTCTGAAGCCTTGGCCTCGAACCGAGCCGCGATCCGGCAGGTAGTCGAGTCGCACCGTGCCCGTAATGCGCGGGTGTTCGGCTCCGTGCTGCGCGGCCAGGATACCGACAATAGCGACCTCGACCTCCTCGTCGACCCGACGCCGGGGACAACGCTGTTCGATATCTGCGCGATCCAGGTGGAGCTGCGCAAGCTGCTCGGCGTGCCAGTGGACGTTCTGACGCCCAACGGACTGCCGGACAAGTTCCGCGCTACTGTGCTCTCGGAAGCCAGTCCAGTATGAGCCGCGATCCTCAACGACTGCCCGACTACCTAGGGCGCATCCTTGAAGCCATTGAGCGCATTTAGCACTACGGCCGTCAACGCCAAGCGCGAGATGACCGACCGGCTGGTGAAGTGGATCGGACAGCAGAGCTTGAAGCGGACCTTTGCCAGCATCGCCGACGACACCGGCCTGGACGAGAAGACCGTTCGCAACATCTTCCGCGACTACATCAACGAGCTGGAAGCCGAGTTTCGCTTCGAGACACCGAAGTGGATGGGCATCGACGAAATCCACCTCATCAAGCCGCGGTGCGTCATCAGCAACATCCGCAACAACACCATCATCGACATGCTCCCGAACCGGGACAAGAAGACGGTGGTGAACTACCTCTACAACCTGCAAGGCAAAGAGGAAGTGCAGTACGTGGCGATGGATATGTGGACGCCGTACCGCGATGCGGTACAGGCGGTGATTCCCGATGCCCGGATCGTCATCGACAAGTTCCATGTCGTCAGGATGGCGAATGAGGCCGTGGAAAAGGTCAGGAAGTCGCTGCGCGAGTCGTTGACGCCCAAGCAGCGCCGGGGACTAATGCACGACCGTTTTGTCCTGCTCAAGCGTGAGCGTGACCTGAATGACAAAGAGCGCCTGAACCTTGACGGCTGGACGAAGAACTATCCCGAGCTTGGCGAAGCCTACCGGCTCAAGGAGCAATTCTTCGGCATCTATGACGCCGATTCGCCCGACGAAGCGCAGGCCAAGTTCATCCAATAGCAGAAAAGCATTCCGCCAGAAATTGCCGACGCCTTTGCCGACATCAAGCGGGCATGGGGCAACTGGACGATGCCGATCCTCAACTACTTCAACCACCCGGTGACGAATGCCTACACCGAGTCGTTGAACTCGCTGATCCGCGTCATGAACCGACTGGGACGGGGCTATTCGTTCGAGGCGCTACGGGCGAAGATTCTCTTCACCGAGGGCGCACACAAGCACAAACTCAGTCGCCCTAGGTTCGAGCGTAGGCGTGAGCCCGAATTGGCTGTGGCGGAGGAAGTGGCCGGGTACGGTTTGCCCGACGATGCGCTGGGCTATGGACTGCCGCCTAGCAACTTTGGAAAGACGGTTCTGACGCCAAGGGGGAACGCCCCGAAGGCCGAGCACCCACACGATCCGCCGGGGCCACCGAAGAACTACGGAGCCGACATAAAGCCTTCAAACACAGCCTAATCCGGATAGCCTTTTCAACAAGGGCTGAGAAGTCCCCTTTTCAGGGGCAACCTCAGTCAGAGCAGATTGAGCGCCTTGCGCACGATGCGCGCGCTGTAGTGGCGCGCCACGTCACGCATGAAGGACTGAAAGTCGACATGCGCCTCGTCGTCGGCGCGGTCGGACAATGTGCGCACGGCGGCAAACGGCGTGCCGTAGTCCCAACACACCTGGGCCACGGCAGCGCTCTCCATGTCCACCGCCAAGGCTTCGGGCAGCGCTTCGCGCAGGGCCTGGGACTCGGCCGCACTGGTGATGAAACAGTCCCCGCTGACGATCAGCCCGCGGTGCACCGTGGGCCGGTGCAGCCCCAGGGCGCGCAGCGTCTCCTCACTGACCAGTTTGGGCAGCCAGGTGACGGCGTCGCGCGCGGCCTCTTCCAACACCTGGGCCAGCACCAGGTCGGCGTCGAAATGCATCTTGCCGGTGCCGGGCACCTCCCAGCGCGGAAAGAGCGGCGCGGCACTCAGATCGTGCTGCAGGTAGCGCGTGCCCACGACGACGTCGCCCACCTCGGCACCGAAAGCCAAACCACCAGCCACCCCTGTGAAAAGGAAGTGCTGGGGCGCAAACCGTTCGTGCAGCACGGTGGCGGTCATGGCCGCCGCCACCTTGCCAATGCCGCTGAGCACGGCCACGACCTCGTGACCTTGCAAATGGCCCTGCCAGAACTCGCGCCCCGCGACGCTGATCTTGCGCTCGTCAGGCATGAGCTGCAGGATCTCGGCCAGTTCCTCGTGAACGGCACTGATGACGGCGACGCGGGCCATGGTGGGCTCTCCGGGAAAGGTTACTTCTTGTCCCGCAATTCTCGCCGCAAAATTTTGCCCACGGGCGTTTTGGGCAGCTCGGTGCGAAACTCGATGATCTTGGGCCGCTTGTAGCCAGTCAGCCGCGCCTCGCAGAATTCGCGGATGTGGGCCTCGGTCAGCGCGGGGTCTTTCTTGACGACGACCAGCTTGACCGCCTCGCCCGAGTGTTCGTCGGGAATGCCCACCGCTGCGCATTCCAGCACGCCGTCGCACTGCGCGACCACGTCCTCCACCTCGTTGGGGTAGACGTTGAAGCCCGACACCAAGATCATGTCCTTTTTGCGGTCCACGATCTTGAAGTAACCGCGCTCGTCCATGACACCGATGTCGCCGGTGCGGAACCACCCGTCGGCGGTCATGACCTTGGCGGTTTCGTCCGGGCGCTGCCAGTAGCCAGCCATGACCTGGGGGCCGCGGATGGCGATTTCGCCAGGCGCGCCCAGCGGCACCTCGTTGCCGGCGTCGTCGATGCACTTCATCTCGGTGCTGGGCAGCGGCACACCGATGGTGCCCGAGAACTCGGTGGTGGTGACCGGGTTGCAGCTCGCCGACGGGCTGGTTTCGGACAAGCCATATCCCTCGCAGATCGGACAGCCGGTGCGCTCCAGCCACTTCTTGGCCACCGCCGCCTGCACCGCCATGCCGCCGCCAAGAGACACCTTGAGGTTGCGCCAGTTGACGGTGTCGTAATCCGGGTGATGCAGCAGCGCGTTGAACAGCGTGTTGACCGCCGGAAAGCTGTGGAAGGTGTGGCGCGACAGTTCTTTGAGCACCGCAGGCAGATCGCGCGGGTTGGGGATGAGGATCGTTTTGCCGCCGGTGCGCATGCTCAGCATCATGTTCACCGTAAAGGCGAAGATGTGGTAGAGCGGCAATGCACAAACCGCCGTGGACTGCTCGCCCGGGGGGATTTTTTTCATCACCGGTTCGTTCCAGGCCTCGGACTGCAACACATTGGCCAGGATGTTGCGGTGCAGCAGCACCGCGCCTTTGCTCACGCCCGTGGTGCCGCCGGTGTACTGCAGCACGGCCACGTCGTCGGGGCCAATGTCCACCGGCCGAACGCCCGCCCGGCGGCCGCGCGCCAGCGCATCGTTGAAGCGCACCGCTCCCGGCAGTTGGAACGGTGGTACCAGCTTTTTGACATGGCGCACCACCAGGTTGACGATCAGGCCCTTGGGCCCGAGCAAATCGCCCATGGCGCACAAGACCACGTGCTGCACCGGGGTGGCTGCCCGGCATTGCTGCAGGGTGTGGGCAAAGTTTTCGATGATGAAAATCGCCTTCGCCCCGCTGTCCTTGAGCTGGTGCTCCAGCTCGCGCGCGGTGTAGAGCGGATTGACATTGACCAACACATAGCCGGCGCGCAGGATGGCCGCGACCGCGATCGGGTACTGCGGCACATTGGGCATCATCACCGCCACGCGGTCGCCGCGCTGCAGCCCCAGGCTCTGCAGATAACCCGCCACAGCGCGCGAGGCCTCCTCCACTTCGCGGTAGGTCCACTCCTTGCCCAGGAAGCTATACGCTGGGCGGTCGGCGTACTTGGCAAAGCTCTCCTCCATCAACGCGACCAGCGACCGGTAACGGCTGGGATCGATCTCGGCAGGTACGCCCGCGGGATAGTGCTTCAGCCAAGGCTTGTCGGCGGCGGTGACGGTGCTCATGCAGTCTCCTGTCTAGGTTTTGGGAATCGCTTTGCCTGCCTGACAGCAGGCTGACGGTGCTGACATTATTCCCGAAACCCCGCGCTCCGACACCCGATCTGCGGGTTTATCCGAACGATCGTTCGCTCGACGTGACGGCTGGTCGACAGTCTGACGCGACGCCTGGTCACTCGATCGCTTTGACCATGTCCTCGACGACCTTCTTGGCGTCACCGAACACCATCATGGTCTTGTCCATGTAGAACAGCTCGTTGTCCAGACCCGCGTAACCCGCGGCCATGGACCGCTTGTTGACGATGACGGTGCGGGCCTTGTAGGCCTCCAGAATGGGCATGCCGTAGATGGGGCTGCCCTTTTGCAGCGCAGCCGGGTTGACCACATCGTTGGCACCCAGGATGATGGCCACATCGGCCTGACCGAACTCGCTGTTGATGTCTTCCATCTCGAACACCTGGTCGTAAGGCACCTCGGCCTCGGCCAGCAGCACATTCATATGCCCGGGCATGCGGCCGGCTACCGGGTGGATGGCGTATTTGACCGTCACCCCTTTGTGGGTCAGCTTCTCGGCCAGCTCCTTGACCGCATGCTGGGCACGCGCCACCGCCAGACCATAGCCGGGCACGATGATCACGGTTTCGGCATTGCTGAGAATGAAGGCCGCATCTTCGGCGCTGCCGCTCTTGACGCTGCGCTGTGGCTGCGCACCCTGGGCCCCGCCGCCAGCGCCACCGCCAAAGCCGCCCAGGATGACGTTGATGAACGAGCGGTTCATCGCCTTGCACATGATGTAGCTCAGGATCGCACCGGACGAGCCGACCAGCGACCCGGCGATGATGAGCATCGGGTTGTTGAGCGAAAAGCCGATGCCCGCCGCCGCCCAACCGGAATAGCTGTTGAGCATGGACACCACCACCGGCATGTCGGCTCCGCCGATGGGGATGATGATCAACACACCGAGCACGAAGCTCAGCGCTGTCAGCGCGTAAAAAGCGGCCCCGCTGCCGGTGGCGGCGAAGGTCAGCCCCAGGGCGATCACGGCCACACCCAGCGCCAAGTTGAGCCAGTGTTGGCCGGCAAACACGACGGGCGCGCCCTGGAACAGGCGGAACTTGTACTTGCCCGACAGCTTGCCGAACGCAATGACCGAGCCGCTGAAGGTGATGGCGCCGATGGCTGAGCCGAGGAACAGCTCGATCTTGTTACCAAACGGGATCTGCCCACCCTTGGGCGCCAGGTCGAAGGCCCACGGTTCGGTGACCACGGCGATGGCAATGCACACCGCGGCCAGGCCGATCATGCTGTGCATGAAGGCGACCAGCTCG
>CALEDU010000030.1 GCA_937949455.1 uncultured Tepidimonas sp.
GCCAGGATGGCGGCGCTCCCAACAGCAGGGGATGCTGGCTTCCAGCCGGCACAGAGCGCCGCCAAGATGGCGGCGCTCCCAGCAGCAGGGGATGCCGGCTTCCAGCCGGCAGATCGGGCCGCCAGGATGGCGGCGCTCCCAACAGCAGGGGATGCTGGCTTCCAGCCGGCACAGAGCGCCGCCAGGATGGCGGCGCTCCCGGCGGCGCTCCCACAAGTAAAGCGCGTGGTGCTGGTGGGCAACAAGATCTCGCCCGGCAACCCGGTCGTCAAGCCCGACGGCACGGTGGTGCGCACGCTGTGGGGCGAGTTGGCCTGGCAACTCGGCGGGCGCGCGGCCTTCGACACCATCCGCGAGGACGACGAGAGAGCCACCAGCCCCGGCGACCGGCTGCGCGAGCTGATGAACCAGTACGGCCCGTGCCTGATCCTGATCGACGAGTGGGTGGCCTACGCGCGCCAGCTCCACGACGCCAGCGACCTGCCAGGCGGCAGCTTCGAGACGCACTTCACCTTCGCCCAGGCGCTGACCGAGTCGGCCAAGCTGGCAAAGCACTGCCTGGTGGTGATCAGCCTGCCCGCGTCGGACACGACCGGCTCGCCGCATACGCAGGCCGAGGACGTGGAGGTGGGCGGCGTGCGCGGCCGCGCGGCCCTTGACCGGCTGCGCAACGCCATTGGCCGCGTAGAGGCGTCGTGGCGGCCGGCCAGCGCCGAGGAGGGCTTCGAGATCGTGCGGCGCCGCCTGTTCGAGCCGCTGATCGAGCAGGCCCAGTTCGTCGCGCGCGACACGGTGGCCAAGGCCTACGCCGACCTGTACCGCACGCAGCAGCAGGAGTTCCCGCCCGAGACACGCGCCGCCGACTACGAGCAGCGCCTGAAGAGCGCCTACCCCATCCACCCCGAGGTGTTCGACCGGCTGTATTCCGACTGGTCCACGCTGGTGAAGTTCCAGCGCACGCGCGGGGTGTTGCGGCTGATGGCGGCGGTGATCCACAGCCTGTGGGAGCGCGGCGACCGCAACCCGCTGATCCAGCCGGGCAACGTCCCAATCGACGATCGGCAAGTGATGTTCGAGCTGACGCGCTACCTGTCGGACAACTGGGTGCCGGTGATCGAGAAGGACGTGGACGGCCCGAACGCGCTGCCGCTGCGGCTGGACGGCGAGGTGCCCAACCTGGGCAAGTACGCGGCGTGCCGGCGCGTGGCGCGGGCCATCTACCTGGGCTCGGCGCCCACAGCCAACGCGGCCAACCGTGGCATCGAGGACCGCCGCATCAAGCTGGGCGTGGTCATGCCGGGCGAGACGCCGGCGGTGTTCGGCGACGCGCTGCGGCGGCTGAGCGCCGCGGCCACGTACCTGTACCAGGACGGGGCGCGCTACTGGTACTCCACGCAGCCCACGGTGACGAAGATGGCCGAGGACCGCGCCGAGCAGCTCAAGCGCGATCCGGACAAAGTGGCGCGCGAGATCGAGCGGCGCGTACGCGCCGACCTCAACCAGAAGGGCGACTTCAACCGCGTGCACGCGCTGCCGCAATCCGGGCAGGACGTGCCAGAGGACTTCGAGACGCGGCTGGTGGTAATGGGCATCGATCACCCGTACAGCAAGGACACCCGCGCCACGAGCAACGCAGCGGAGGCGGCGGCCAGGGAGATACTGGAATCGCGCGGCAACAGCCCGCGCCTGTACCGCAACACGCTGGTGTTCCTGGCCGCGGATAAGACGCGTCTGCAGGACCTGGACGAGGCGGTGCGGTATTACCTGGCGTGGGACTCGATCGTGAAGGAGAGCGAAACGCTGGGTCTCTCGCGGCACCAGGAGACGCAGGCCAAAGGTCAACTCGACAACGTGAACAGCACCGTCGTCACGCGCATTCCCGAGACCTATCAGTGGTTGCTGGTGCCGACGCAGGCCACGCCGCAGTCGCCGGTGGAGTGGCAGGCCTTCCGCCTGACAGGGCCGGACCCGCTGGCCGTGCGCGCCAGCAGGAAGCTGCGCAACGACGAGTTGATGGTGACGGCGCTGGCCGGCACACGCCTGCGCATGGACCTGGATCGCGTGCCGCTGTGGCGCGGCAACCATGTGGCCGTGCGGCAGCTCCTGGAGGACTACGCCAGCTACCTGTACCTGCCGAAGCTGCGCGATGCGTCGGTGCTGCTGGAGGCGGTCAGCGATGGCGCCGGGCTGCTGCTGTGGATGCAAGAGTCGTTCGCCTATGCGGACAGCTACGACGAGGCGGCTGGGCGCTACCGGGGCTTGCGCGCCCACGACGGCGGCGTTCTGCCCGGGGGCGTGCAGAGCGGGCTGATCGTGCGGCCGGAGATCGCCCTGAGGCAGATGCAGGCGGAGAGCGCGCCGCCCCCGGAACCTGTCGGGCCGCCCGTCGATCCGGCGATTGATCCGCCGCCCGGCAAGGATGATGTCGATGTCACGAAGCCGGTGGACGGGAAGAGGGTGAAGCAGCCACCAGCGTCCGGGCCGAAGCGCTTCCATGGTACGGTCACGCTGGACGCCGCACGCATAGGGCGCGACGCCGGCCGCGTGGCCGAGGAAGTGACCGCGCACCTCGCCGGCCTGGTGGGGGCCAGGGTGCGGGTGACGCTGGAGATCGAGGTCGAGGTACCCGGCGGCGTGCCGGAGCAGGTGGTGCGCATCGTGACCGAGAACAGCCGGGCGTTAAAGTTCACGAGCCACGGGTTCGAACAAGAGTAAATTGTGCGGTTAGCGGGGCAGCAACAACCTCTCGCAGGTTTTGTGCTGGCTGCCACGACCTGGGCGAGCAACCTCTGGGCGGTTCTTGCCATTCATGAATACACCCCATCCGCATTCCGGCTGCGCCACATCGTTACAATGGCCGCATCAGCCCGGCGTCTGTCGCGCCCGGGCGCCGATCTGGACGGGCACATTGGAGGTGTGATGTGGCGAGGGTCAGGACGAAGGCTGGGATCGCGGTTGGGTTGAGGCGTATTGCGTTTCGCATGGCCGGCGTGTTGCTGGCAACGATCATCCTCGCGGGCTGCGGCGCGCGCGCAACGCCGTCTGCGCTGTTGCCTACCCGCACCCTGCCGGCCATCAGCGAGCCGCCGGCGACGCGCACTCCCACCCCGGCG
>CALEDU010000031.1 GCA_937949455.1 uncultured Tepidimonas sp.
TGCACCGGGGTGGCCAGTAGAAACTGCCACCATGCCGGCACCATCAGGTGCACGCCAACCACCTGGGCGATCATCGGCAGCACCAGTGGTACGCAGAGCAGGGCCCCGACCAGCACCCATATGCCATCGCGACGCAAAGCCTGCCGGGCCTGCGCTTCGTCGTCGTCGCTGCTCGCCAATGGCCGCGGCTCGTAGCCGGCATCGCGCACGGCCCGCTGCAAGCGGGCGTGCAGTTCGGCCTCATGCTCGGCATCGGTGCGCCACTGCACCCGGGCGGTTTCCGTGGCCAGGTTGACACTGGCGTGGGTGACGCCAGGCACACGCTGCAGCGCCCGCTCCACCCGCGCTACGCACGACGCACAGGTCATGCCCCCGATACCCAGATCGCATTGCCCGCTGGCCCCGGCTTCGACCGGGGTGTCCAGCCGGGATGCTGCCGAGGTGAGTTCTTCCGCCATAGACCGAGTATGCCGCAGCAACCCCGGCGGCGTATGATGAAACGATCGATCTACTCCTCCAACGCCATGAAACCCTCCAACGCCATGAAACACATTTTTACTGTCACGGGCATGTCGTGCGGTCATTGCGTCCGGGCGATCACCCAAGCCGTCCGCGCGCTCGATCCGCAAGCCACGGTCCAGGTCGATCTGGACGCCCAGCGCGTCGAAGTCGAATCGCAACAACCCCGCACCGCACTGGCCGACGTCATCCGGGACGAAGGCTACACCGTCGTCGACTGACCGGCAGCACTGGGGCGGGCCCCTGCGGCTCGCCCCGCCTTGCTTTCCTCCCCTTTTTTCTTTGCTTCGCCCCGTCCGTCCCTGTGGCCGGGGCGTTGTCGCGTCTGGGCCACGGCAGAGGCGGAACCGCGTTTTGCACAAACCTGTGCAAAAAAATGGGACAAGCCAGCCGTTATTCACAGACTGAGCGATGTTCGCCTGGGTTGTTCGCATCCATCCCGGCGCCCATGCGGAACACACCCACAGGGTCATGAACGATGTAAGTGCTTGTCAAGTCGAAAAAAACTGTGCTTGTCCACGGATAGCCGCGCATTTCTAACTACCACGACTACCCTTCATGACAATCACAAAGAGAAACGAGGACAACGCCAAGCATGGTCTGGTATGCCCGCCGCGCGTAAGGGTCGATCCGCTGCCCTGCGCTGCTAAGATGCGCACCGAGAACAGGCCCCATGTCCAGCACGCCCTTGTCACCCCCTGCCATCGAAATCCGCCACGGCCAGCTGCCCTTGGTGGTGGCCCGACTGCGCGGCCCGGATGTAGACGCGGCGTTGTCGGAACTGGAGCAACGCTACGGCGATGCGCCAGGTTTTTTCGAAGACGATCCCGTCTTGCTGGATCTGTCGGCCTGGGCGGGGGCAGACCGTGGCCCTACACCGCTGGAGCGCCAAGCTCTGCTGGATGGACTGCAGCGCATCGGCCTGCGACCGCTGGCCTTCCACGGGGGACCCGCAGGCTGGCAAACGGCCCTGCGCGAATGCGGCTTGCTCATGGGCGAGGGGCAGGCCTCTGTGGCGCAACGCCCCCCATCCCGAACGGGGGACACCCCAGCTGCGCAAACGCAGGCAGCGTCCATGCCTGCAGCCCCTGCTTTGCCTGCCACAGCCGTGGTGGTGGATCGGCCCTTGCGGTCAGGGCAGCAGGTCTATGCCCGTGGGTGCGACCTGGTCGTGCTGGCCATGGTCAATCCTGGGGCGGAAGTCATCGCCGACGGACATATCCATGTCTATGCACCGTTGCGCGGCAAGGCCATCGCCGGTGCGCGCGGTTGGGCGCAAGCGCGCATTTTTGCTCTGGCACTCGAGCCGGAATTGGTCTCGATCGCCGGGGTTTACCGCACCGCTGAAACACCGTGGCCCGACGCCGTGCGCGGAAAACCTGCCCAGGTTCGGCTGGTCAGCGGGCCTGACGGCGACAAGCTACTGCTCGAATCCCTTTCTTGAAATGCCCTTATTTTCAGACTAGAGCAATCCCATGACCAAAATCATCGTCGTCACCTCTGGCAAGGGGGGCGTGGGCAAGACCACGACCAGTGCATCGTTTGCCACCGGGCTGGCCCTCAAGGGGCACAAAACGGTGGTGATCGATTTCGATGTTGGGCTGCGCAACCTCGATCTCATCATGGGCTGCGAGCGCCGCGTGGTCTATGACTTCGTGAATGTCATTCAAGGTGAAGCCAACCTCAACCAGGCTCTGATCAAGGACAAGCAGGCCGATCAGCTTTATGTGCTGGCGGCCAGCCAAACCCGCGACAAGGAAGCGCTCAAGCAAGAGGGTGTAGAACGTGTCCTGAGCGACTTGGCGGCCATGGGGTTCGACTACATCGTGTGCGACTCGCCTGCCGGCATTGAGACGGGTGCGCTGATGGCGATGCACTATGCCGACGAGGCGCTGGTCGTCACCAACCCCGAGGTCTCGTCGGTGCGCGACTCCGACCGCATCTTGGGCATGCTCAGCTCCAAAACCCGGCGTGCCATCGAGGGGCGCGAACCGGTCAAGGAACACCTCTTGATCACGCGCTACAACCCCAACCGCGTGCAGGACGGTCAGATGCTGTCGTTGCAGGACATCCAAGACATTTTGCGTATTCCACTGATTGGGGTCATTCCCGAGAGCGAGGCGGTGTTGCAGGCCTCGAACCAGGGGGTGCCAGCCATCCACCTGCAGGGGACCGATGTGTCCGA
>CALEDU010000032.1 GCA_937949455.1 uncultured Tepidimonas sp.
CACGATGTGCGCAAGGTGCTGGCGCTACTGCCGCAAAACAAACAGAGCCTGCTGTTTTCGGCCACCTTCAGCGACGAGATCAAGGCGCTGGCCGCCAGCCTGCTGCGCGAGCCGCGGCACATCCAGGTCACGCCACCCAACACCACGGTGCAGCGCATCCGCCAAACCATCCACCCCGTGGGTCGCACCAAGAAGATGGCGCTGCTCAAGCACCTGCTGGACGGCAACGGCTGGAGCCAGGTGCTGGTGTTCACACGCACCAAGTTCGGTGCCAACCAGGTGGCCCAGTTCCTCAACGAACACGGCATCAGCGCCATGGCGCTGCACGGCAACAAGAGCCAGACCGCGCGCACCCAGGCGCTGGACGGCTTCAAGAGCGGGCAACTGCGCGTGCTGGTGGCCACCGACATCGCCGCGCGCGGTATCGACATCGAGGAGCTGCCGCACGTCGTCAACTACGACATCCCCAATGTGCCCGAAGATTATGTGCACCGCATTGGCCGCACCGGCCGCGCCGGTGCCGAGGGCGAGGCACTGAGCTTCGTCAGCCTCGACGAGGAAGGTTGGATGATGGCCATCGAGCGCTTCACCAGGCAACAGATCCCGGTGCAGGTGCTGCCGGAGTTCATGCCCGAGCCCGGAGAGAAGGCCGAACCCATCGCCATGGGCCGCCAGGTGCTGTGGGGCGGCGCTGGCAAGCCGCCCAGCCGCGAAGTCATGGCCGCCGCAGCCAAGGCTGCACGGCGCGAAATGCAAGACCGCATGCGTGCCCGCGGGGCCGGCCCTGCACCGAAAACATCGTCGGCGGTCGAATCGTCACAGCGAGCCGACCGCGGTGAGGGCGATGCGTCGGACTCGGAAAACGGTGACAGGGGGGCGGACGGTGAGCCACGCATCCGCATCGACACCGAAGAACGGCGCAACCGCAGCCGTCGCCGCCGCAGCAAGGCCAAAGGCCCTGGCGGCGCTGGCACCGCCGGGGGCGCAGGCCAGCCGAGCCGCAACAAACCCCAGCCAACGGCAGCCGCACGCCAGCCAGACCCGCTGCGCACCGGCATCGATGCCTTGAACGACCGCGGCCGCCGCAACCGCAACAAAAACCGTGGCGGGGGCAAGGGCGGGGGTGGCGGCATCGACCCCCTGCGCACCAGTTTTGGCCGCATTCAGTGACGCCAACGGGAGTCCTCCATGCGTATCCTTCACACCATGCTGCGGGTCGGTGACCTGCAGCGCTCCATCGCTTTCTACACCCAGGTGCTCGGCATGCAGCTGCTGCGCACCTCCGAGAACCCCGAGTACAAGTACACGCTTGCCTTTCTGGGCTACGACGGCGGCAACCCCGGCCAAGCCGAAATCGAGCTGACCTACAACTGGGGGGTGGACAAGTACGAGATGGGCACGGCCTATGGCCACATCGCCATCGGGGTGCCAGATGTGACCGCGGCGTGCGAGCGCATCCGCGCCGCAGGCGGCACGATCACGCGCGAACCCGGCCCGGTCAAGGGCGGCACGACGGTGATCGCCTTCGTCACCGACCCCGACGGCTACAAAATCGAGCTGATCCAGCGCGACTTCGGTGCCGCAGGGGCAGGGCTGCGCTGACCGCGGTCACAGCCGCTCGGCGCCGCCGAGGTAGGGCCGCAGCGCCTGCGGCACCGTGATGGTGCCGTCAGCGTTCTGATAGTTTTCCAGCACCGCCACCAGCGCCCGCCCGACCGCCAGGCCCGAGCCATTGAGGGTGTGCACGAGCTCCGTCTTGCCCTGCGCGTTGCGAAAGCGCGCCTGCAGGCGCCGCGCCTGGAAGTCGCCGCAATTGCTCACCGAGCTGATCTCGCGGTACGTGCCCTGCGCCGGCAGCCACACCTCCAGGTCGTGCGTGCGCGCGGCACCAAACCCCATGTCGCCGGTGCACAGCAGCACCACCCGGTACGGCAGGCCCAGGCGCTGCAGGATGGCTTCGGCATGGCCGGTCATTTCCTCCAGCGCCGCCTGGCTGTGCTGCGGGTGCACGATCTGCACCATCTCGACCTTGTCGAACTGGTGCTGGCGGATCAGGCCGCGCGTATCCCGTCCCGCCGCCCCGGCCTCGGAGCGAAAGCACGGCGTGTGGGCGGTCAAGCGAATCGGCAGATCGGACTCGGCCAGAATGGCGTCACGCACGAAGTTGGTCAGTGTCACCTCGCTGGTGGGGATCAGATACATGGCCTCTTCATCGCCCTCGGCCCCCCCCTTCTTGGCCGCAAACAAATCAGCCTCGAACTTGGGGAGTTGGCCCGTGCCGCGCAGAGTCTGCGCATTGACGATGTACGGGGTATAGCACTCGGTATAGCCATGCTCGCGGGTTTGCACGTCGAGCATCAACTGCGCCAGCGCCCGGTGCAGGCGTGCGATCGGCCCGCGCAACACGGCAAAGCGCGCACCGCTGAGCTTGGCTGCGGTCTCGAAGTCCAGCCCCAGGCGCTCGCCCAGGGCCACATGATCCCGCGGCTCAAACGGCAGTGCGGTGGGTGAGCCGCCCAAGCCAGCGGCGGGACTCCAACGGCGCAACTCCACATTGCCGCTTTCATCCGGACCGACGGGCACCTCGGGCTGCGGCAGGTTGGGCACCGCCAGCAGCAGGGTCTGCAATTCGGTTTGGATCTGCTCGAGCCGTGCGGCGGACGCTTCCAGCGCGGCCTTGATCTGCGCAACCTCGGCCATCGCGGTCTCGGCCTCGGCATGATGGCCTTGGCCCTTGAGAGCACCGATCCGCTTGGACAGGCTGTTGCGGCGGGCCTGCAGCTCCTCGGTACGGACCTGCAGGGCCTTGCGCTCGTTTTCG
>CALEDU010000033.1 GCA_937949455.1 uncultured Tepidimonas sp.
CTGAGCGTGGAACGCCTGGCCTATACCTACAACGATGTGCCGATGGAGCTGCGTCGCGGCTTGTACCGCACCGACCGACACCACTACCGCAACGAGCTCAGCTAGCCCCAACCCTCCATTATGCTGCATTGCAATAGAATGAGACAGTTCCCCGTCAGTGACCTGATGAATCATGACGAGTTCGCCGTCATGTCAACCAACGGCCTTGCCGACCATGGTGGCATGTTCTGATCCCCAGGAGTAAATTCCATGACGCCCTTGCGCCCTGCGCGGCCCGAGTTCCGCAACATCAACGCCTTCAAGGACCTGACGACCTACCGCCTGCCGCCGGCGGGCTGGGTATCGATCCTGCACCGCGTCAGCGGCGCCTTGATGTTTCTTCTGCTGCCGTTTGCGGTCTGGATGATGGACGCCTCGCTGTCGTCGGAGCTGTCTTATGGCAGTTTTACAGCGGCATTCTCTGCGGGCATTGGGGTGATTCCCGGCTGGCTCGTCAAGTTGGTGGTGCTGGCACTGATTTGGGCCTATTTGCACCACTTCTGTGCTGGCGTGCGCCACCTCATCATGGATGCCACCCACAAAGTGGACAAGGCCTACGGTCGCTCGTCGGCCATCGTCACGCTGGCGCTGAGCCTGGGTTTGACGGTCGTGCTGGGCGCCAAACTGTTCGGCCTGTACTGATTCCCCCTTCACGGAGTAATGACAATGGCGGTCAACTACGGCTCCAAGCGCGTCGTCACTGGCGCCCACTACGGCCTGCGCGACTGGATGGTCCAGCGCGCCACAGCAGTGTTCATGGCCCTCTTTACTGTGGTTTTGCTGGCGCAAGTCATCTTTGCATCTGGCCCCATCGGCTACGAAACTTGGGCTGGCATCTTCGCCGCGCCGTGGATGAAGTTCCTCACCTTTGGCGTGGTGGTCGCGCTGGCGTGGCATGCCTGGGTCGGCGTGCGCGACATCTGGATGGACTACATCAAACCCGTGGGCCTGCGTCTGGCCCTGCATCTCTTTACCCTCGTCTGGCTGGTCGGTTGCACGGGCTGGGCGTTTCAAGTGCTTTGGAGGCTGTAAGCCATGACCCTGACTGCGAACCTTCCCCGCCGGCGCTTTGACGTGGTGATCGTCGGCGCCGGTGGCTCCGGCATGCGCGCGTCGCTGCAGCTGGCGCGCGCCGGGCTCAATGTTGCGGTGCTGTCCAAGGTATTCCCAACGCGCTCGCACACCGTGGCCGCGCAGGGCGGCATCGGCGCATCGCTGGGCAACATGTCCGAGGACAACTGGCACTACCACTTCTACGACACCGTCAAGGGCAGTGACTGGCTGGGCGACCAGGATGCCATCGAGTTCATGTGCCGCGAGGCGCCCAAGGTCGTCTACGAACTGGAGCACATGGGCATGCCGTTCGACCGCAACCCGGACGGCACCATCTACCAGCGCCCATTCGGCGGCCACACCGCCAACTATGGCGAAAAACCCGTACAGCGCGCCTGCGCCGCCGCCGACCGCACCGGCCACGCCATGCTGCACACGTTGTATCAACAAAACGTCGCTGCGCGCACCACTTTCTTCGTCGAATGGATGGCGCTGGACCTGATTCGCGACGCCGACGGTGACGTGGTCGGTGTGACCGCGCTGGAGATGGAGACCGGCGACGTCTACATCCTGGAAGCCAAGGCCACGCTGCTGGCCACTGGCGGCGCCGGGCGCATTTATGCTGCCAGCACCAACGCCTTCATCAACACCGGTGACGGCCTGGGCATGGCTGCGCGCGCCGGCATCCCGTTGCAGGACATGGAGTTTTGGCAGTTCCACCCCACGGGCGTCGCCGGCGCCGGTGTACTGCTGACCGAGGGCTGCCGCGGCGAGGGCGCGATCTTGCTCAACAGCAACGGCGAACGCTTCATGGAGCGCTATGCGCCGACACTCAAGGACCTGGCGCCGCGCGATTTCGTCTCACGCTGCATGGACCAAGAGATCAAGGAAGGCCGTGGCTGCGGGCCGAACAAGGACTACATCCTGCTCAAGCTCGATCACCTGGGGCCCGAGACCATCCACAAGCGCTTGCCTTCGGTGTACGAGATCGGCATCAACTTTGCCAATGTCGACATCACCAAAGAGCCGATCCCCGTGGTGCCGACCATCCACTACCAGATGGGCGGCATCCCGACCAATGTCAACGGCCAGGTCGTCGTACCGGATGGCCAGGGCGGACAAAAAGTGGTCAACGGCCTGTATGCGGTGGGCGAGTGCTCATGCGTGTCGGTGCACGGCGCCAACCGCCTCGGCACCAATTCGTTGCTGGACCTGCTGGTGTTTGGCCGCGCGGCAGGCAACCATATCGTGGCTCACCTGGACCGCAGCCGCGAACACAAAAACCTGCCCAAGGACGCCGCCGACCGCACACTCGAGCGGCTCAGCCGCCTGGACTCGCGCGCCGACGGTGAATATGCACAAGCTGTGGCCAACGACATCCGCGCCACCATGCAGCAGCACGCGGGTGTGTTCCGCACCCAGGCCAGCATGGACGAGGGTGTGCGCAAGATCAATGCGCTGCGCGAGCGCGTCGGTGCCATCGTCCTCAAGGACAAGTCCAAGGTCTTCAACACCGCGCGCGTCGAGGCGCTGGAGGTGGAAAACCTGATCGAAGCCGCCCAAGCCACGATGACGTCCGCCGCCGCCCGTCACGAATGCCGGGGTGCACACACCGTCAAAGACTACGAACGCGGCCCGGACGACGCCGAGTGCCCGCTGGGCCGCAACGACAAGGAGTGGATGAAGCACACCCTGTGGCACAGCGCCGACAACTCCTTGACCTACAAGCCGGTCAATCTCAAGCCGCTGACGGTCGAATCGATCCCCCCTAAGGTCCGCACATTCTGACGTCCTCAAGCCGGAGGTTTTCCCATGGCCAAACGCATCTTCAAGATCTACCGCTACGACCCGGACAAGGACGCCAAGCCCTACATGCAGACGCTGGAGGTGGAACTCACCACCGAACGCATGCTGCTGGACGCGCTGATCAAACTCAAGGAAATCGATCCGACGCTGGCGTTTCGGCGTTCCTGCCGCGAGGGTGTCTGCGGCTCCGATGCGATGAACATCAACGGCAAGAACGGGCTGGCCTGCTTGACCAACCTGCGCACGCTGCCCGAGACGATCGTGCTCAAGCCCCTGCCCGGCTTGCCCGTGGTGCGCGACCTGATCGTGGACATGACGCTGTTTTTCAAGCAGTACCATTCGATCAAGCCCTACCTCATCAACGAGACCCAGCCGCCCGAAAAGGAGCGCCTGCAGTCGCCCGAAGAGCGCGAAGAGCTCAACGGCCTGTACGAATGCATCCTGTGCGCGAGTTGCTCCACCAGCTGCCCGAGCTTTTGGTGGAACCCGGACAAGTTCGTCGGCCCGGCTGGCCTGCTGCAGGCCTACCGTTTCATCGCCGACAGCCGTGATCAGGCCACCAGCGAGCGCCTGGACAACCTCGAGGACCCGTACCGGCTGTTCCGCTGCCACACCATCATGAACTGCGTCGATGTCTGCCCCAAGGGGCTCAACCCCACCAAGGCCATCGGCAAGATCAAGGAAATGATGGTGCGTCGCGCCGTCTGACCACTGCACGATCACGGACCCAAACATGGATGATCGTGCGCGGATCGACGAACGCCAGCTCAGCAAGCTGCGCTGGCGCTGTCGCCGCGGCCTGCTCGAGAACGATCTGTTCATCGAGCGCTTTTTCGAACGGTACGCACAGACCCTCACCCCATGCCAGGCCCGCGGCCTGGAAGCGCTGATGGACCTGAGCGACAACGATTTGCTCGACCTGCTGTTGCGCCGCCGCGAGCCGGACGGTGCATTGGCTGCACCCGAGGTCATCGAAGTGCTGGCCCTGCTGCGCACTCCGCCACGGGACAATGCGCTGTCGTCTAAATAGCTTATCCACCAAATTCCAGGAATGCGCATGAAACTCCAAGACCACAAAGCCACTCTGTCGTTTTCCAACGGCGCGCCCAGCGTCGAGCTGCCGATCTATTCCGGCACCATGGGTCCGGACGTGATCGATATCCGCAAGCTCTACGCCCAGACCGGCATGTTTACCTACGACCCTGGCTTCCTGTCCACGGCGTCGTGCCAGTCGTCCATCACCTACATCGACGGCGACAAGGGCGAGCTGCTCTACCGTGGCTATCCCATTGAGCAACTCGCGACCCAGTGCGACTACCTCGAGACCTGCTACCTGCTGCTGTACGGTGAGCTGCCCAATGCGGCGCAAAAAGCCGATTTCAGCCGGCGCGTGACCCTGCACACCATGGTCAATGAGCAGATGCAGTTCTTCCTGCGCGGCTTCCGGCGCGACGCGCACCCGATGGCGGTGCTGACGGGCCTGGTTGGAGCCATGTCGGCCTTCTACCACGACAGCACCGACATCAACAATCCGCAACACCGCGACATCGCCGCCATCCGCCTGATCGCCAAGCTGCCCACCCTGGTCGCCATGGCCTACAAGTACGGCGTTGGCCAGCCCTACATGTATCCGCGCAACAACTTGAGCTACGCGGGCAACTTCCTGCGCATGATGTTCGGCACACCGTGCGAGGAGTATGAGGTCAACCCAGTGCTCGAACGCGCGATGGACCGTATCCTCATCCTGCATGCCGATCACGAGCAAAACGCCTCCACCTCCACGGTGCGGCTGTGCGGCAGTTCTGGCACCAATCCTTTCGCAGCCATCGCTGCGGGCGTGGCCTGCCTGTGGGGCCCGGCGCACGGCGGTGCCAACGAGGCGTGCCTGAACATGCTGGAAGAAATCCAGGCCATGGGGGGCGTAGACAAGATCGGCGAGTTCATCGCCAAGGTCAAGGACAAGAACTCGGGCGTACGCCTGATGGGCTTCGGCCACCGCGTCTACAAGAATTACGACCCGCGCGCCAAATTGATGCAGGAGACCTGCAACGAGGTGCTGGGCGAACTGGGGTTGGAGAACGACCCGCTGTTCAAGCTGGCCAAGACGCTGGAGAAGATCGCGCTGGAGGACGACTACTTCGTGCAGCGCAAACTCTATCCCAATGTGGATTTCTACTCTGGCATCGTGCAGCGCGCCATCGGCATCCCGGTCAGTCTTTTCACGGGTATCTTCGCGCTTGCGCGCACGGTTGGCTGGATCGCCCAGCTCAACGAGATGCTGGCCGACCCCGAGTACAAGATTGGCCGGCCGCGCCAACTCTTTACCGGTTCGACCAAGCGCGACGTGGTGCCGATCGCCCAGCGCTGATCGGCCTTGGCGGCGGGCGCGGGCTTGTCC
>CALEDU010000034.1 GCA_937949455.1 uncultured Tepidimonas sp.
GCGGCTGGGGCGTTGAAGGCCGAGCTGGAGGTGATCTGAGATGGTGGCCGATGTGCGCTTCACGCTGGGGGCCGATGCCGCGCGCGGGCTGGCGGCGGACGCCCGCAGCCTCGATGCCCTCAAGGGTGCCGCCGGCCGCGATCCGAAGGCGGCGCTGAAGGAGACCGCCCGCCAGTTCGAGGCGCTGTTCATGCGCGAACTGCTCAAGTCCATGCGCGAGGCGACGATGAAGAGTGGCTTGATGGACAACGAAGGCAGCGACCTGGGCATGGACCTGCTGGATGAGCAGTGGGCGGTCAAGATGACCGGCTTGCCGGGGGGCTTGAGCGAGATGATCGAGCGCCAGTTACAGCAGCAAATCGACCCCGCTGCGCGGCCGCGCGCGGCTGATGGCACTGCTGCGCCTGCGACCGCCGCTGCGGCGCCGACCCCCAGCGCCGGGGCGGTGCCGCACCCGACGGCGCGGCAGGCCGCGTTCGTCGAGCAGCACCGCAGCGCGGCGCAACAAGTGCAGCGCGAAACAGGCATCCCGGCCGCCTTCATGATCGGACAGGCGGCGCACGAGACCGGCTGGGGCCGCAGCGAGATCCGCACCGCCGACGGCGGCAACTCGCACAACCTGTTCGGCATCAAAGCGGGTCCGGGCTGGAGCGGCAAGGTCGCCGAGGTCATCACCACCGAATATGTGGAAGGCCAGCCGCGCAAGATGGTGCAGCGCTTTCGCGCTTATGACAGCTACGCCGATGCGTTTCGTGACTATGCGCGGCTGATTGCCGGCAGCCCGCGCTACCAGGCGGTGCTGCGCAACCTCCATTCGCCGCAAGCGTTCGCCCAACAGCTTCAGCAGGCGGGTTACGCGACCGACCCCCAGTATGCAGCCAAGTTGAGCCGCGTCATCAACACCACGCTGCATCTGCAGCGCGCCCTGGCGTAAAAGGCGGGAGGCTGGCATGAGCGCCCTCAACATCGCAACGCGCGCCCTGACCACCAACCAGGCCGTGCTGCAAGTCATCGGCCACAACATTGCCAACGCCAACACCGAGGGTTACACCCGCCAACGCGTAGAGCTCAACTCGGTGCCCGGCCAGCAGCTGGGCAGCGGCTATTTTGGCAAGGGGGTGCAGATCGAGGCGGTGGCCCGGGTGGGCTATGACGCGTTTCTGACCCGGGAGTCCAACCTCACCCGTGCCACCGCGGCCGCCGACCAGGCGCGTTTGCAATATTTGCAGGGCGTCGAGTCGCTCTTTCCGCTGGGCGAGGGCAGCCTGGGCAAACAGCTCAACGATGCGCTCAACGCCTGGACCGACGTGGCCTCCAGCCCCAACGACAGTGCCGCACGGCAGGTGGTGCTGGACCAGTTCGATGCGCTGGCCGCGCGCATCCGGGACGGTGCCGCGCGCATTGACGAGATTGCCACCGGCGCGCGCCTGCAGGCCACCGAGATAACCAAGGAGATCAACCGGTTGGCGCAAGCGATCGCCGGCATCAACGGCAGCATCGCGCGCGTCCAGGGCACGGGCGCCAGCCCCAACGATCTGCTCGACCAGCGCGACCGCCTGATCGCTCAACTCAATGAGCAGGTGCAGGTGAGCACGCTGCGCGCCGACGATGGCACGCTGTCGGTATTCGTGGCCGGCAGCTTGCCGCTGGTGCTGGGCAACCGAGCCGCCGAGCTGCGTGTGACGCGCGCCGACCTCGATGGTGATCGACAGATCCAGTTGCAGTTTGTGCAAGGGGCAAGCGCCTACGATGTGCCAGCCGAGTTCGTCAGCGGTGGCAAACTCAAAGGGCTGCTGGATTTCGTCAACCGCGACGTCATCCGTACCCAGGCCGAACTGGGCCGCATGGCGCTGGCGCTGGCGACGACCGTGAACCGGCAGCAGCAAAGCGGCCTGAATCTGCTCGGCGCGGGCGGGACGGATTTGCTGGCTTATGACACCTTAGCAGGCAAGCCGGCGGCCAGCAACACAGGCAGTGGCAGCGTGGCGAGCACCGTTTTGGATCCCACGGCGCTCAAAGCCGATGACTACATCCTGGAATTCACCAGCCCGACCGATGCGCGCATACGCCGGGGCACCGATGGATGGTATTGGAATGGAACCGGTTGGCAGGCCAACCCGGCCGCGGCGGTGACGGTCAACGGCTATACCCTGGAAGGCATGACGCTCAGCCGGGGCGGTACGCCCGATGCCGGTGACCGTATCGTCCTGTCCCCCGGTGCCACGGCTGCCCGCTCCCTGCGCATGGCGTTGTCGCGGCCGGCAGAGCTGGCGGCTGCCGGTCGCCTGTCCCTCTCCTTGGGGACGCCCAACACCGGCAACGCCGCCATCGAAGCCGTCACCGCCACCGTGACGGCGGGCTCGTGGGCCATGCCCGCACTGCCGGCCAACCTCACATTCACCGCACCGAATACCTTTTCTCTGGCGGGTTTTTCGCCAGCTTCTGTCACCTATACCCCGGGTGAACCGATGACCTTCAGCTACACCGCTGGCCCCAACGCGGTGGAGGTGAAGATCACGCTGCGCGGCCAGCCCAACGGGGGCGATGTCTTCACACTCCAAACCACGCCGGCTGTGGGGGTGCCGTTCAACGGCAGCAATGCCCAAGCCATGCTGGCCCTGCGCGATCAGGTGATGTTCGACGACAGTATCAAGCTGTCGGAGGGCTATGTCGCGGTCTTTTCCAATCTCGCCTCGCGCGTCAACGAAGCCCAGTCGCGCGCCAACTTTTCCAAGGCACAGGCCGACGACGCCGAGCAGCGCCGCGCCAACCAGGCCGGCGTCAACCTCGACGAGGAGGCAGCGCGCTTGCTGCAGTT
>CALEDU010000035.1 GCA_937949455.1 uncultured Tepidimonas sp.
CCAAGGAGCCCGCGCCCCACACCCGCGCCCCCCGGGAAACTGCGACAATTCGGGCCATGTTCACCGGGATCATCACACGCGTGGGGCGCATCGAGCGGCACCTCCCCCTCGGCACCGGCACCCACCATGGCCTGCAGCTTCATGTGGCGGCCGGGGCCGATTACCTGGCAGATGTCGCGCTGGGCGACAGCATCGCCATCAACGGCGCGTGCATGACCGTCACGTCGCTGGACCCCGCGCAAGGGGTCTTCACTGTGGATGTTTCGGCCGAATCGCTGGCTCGCACCGCAGGATTGGATCGCCCTGGCCCAGTCAATCTGGAAAAGGCCTTGCGCCTGGCCGACCGGCTGGGCGGGCACCTGGTCAGCGGACATGTCGATGGCGTGGGCACGGTCAGCCGGCTGGCGGCCATGGGCGAGTCCTGGAACCTGTGCGTGCTGGCTCCACCGGTCCTGGCCAAGTACCTGGCCTACAAGGGGTCGATCACCGTCAACGGGGTCAGCCTAACGATCAACCACGTCTCAGACCGGGCGGATGGCTGCGAAATCAGCATCAATCTGATCCCGCACACGATGCAGCACACGGCGCTGGGAACACTGACGGTCGGCGCGCAGGTCAACCTGGAGGTGGATATGATTGCGCGCTACGTCGAGCGGATGCTGTCCCTGGCCAGCCCCCACCATGAGCACAACCCCTAGCGCCACCGACACGGTGGCCCCCATAGCCTCTGTGCAAGAGATCGTGGCCGAGCTGCGCGCCGGCCGTATGGTCATCCTGGTCGATGAAGAGGACCGCGAAAACGAGGGTGACCTCGTCCTCGCCGCCGACCATGTGACGCCCGAGGCAATCAACTTCATGGCCAAGTACGGCCGCGGCTTGATCTGCCTGACCTTGACGCGCGAGCGTTGTGAGCAACTGCATCTGCCGCCGATGGTGCCACGCAATGGAACCAAGATGGGCACGGCCTTCACCGTGTCGATCGAAGCGGCCGAGGGTGTCACTACGGGCATCTCGGCTGCCGACCGGGCCCACACCATTCGCGTCGCCGTCGCAGCGGGTGCCCGCCCAGACGACCTGGTGCAGCCGGGCCATGTGTTCCCGCTGCAGGCGGTGGACGGCGGTGTGCTGATGCGCGCCGGCCACACCGAGGCCGGCTGCGACCTTGCAGCCATGGCGGGCTGCACGCCGGCCGCTGTGATCTGCGAGATCATGAATGACGACGGCACCATGGCCCGGCTGCCAGATTTGCAGCGCTTCGCCGCGCAGCATGGCTTGAAGATTGGCACGATCGCCGATCTCATCGAGCACCGCAGCCGCACCGAAAGCCTGGTGCGGCGGATCAGCAGCCGACCGCTGGCCACCGCCTTTGGCGAATTCCATGCCCATGCCTACCGCGACCAGACCGGCGGGGGGATTCATCTGGCGTTGGTCAAAGGCCAATGGGATCAAGATGAGGTGGTGCCCGTACGCGTGCACGAGCCGCTGTCCCTGCTGGACGCGCTGGAAACCGGCCGCCGCATGCACTCCTGGAGCCTGGAAGCCAGCCTGCGCTACCTGCAGCAGGCTGGCCGTGGGGTGGCGGTGCTGCTCAACTGCGGCGAATCGGCGGACCAGTTGTTGGCCCAGTTCGAGGGCACGGCCCGCTCGGCCCAGGCGCCGGAGCGCGGCCGCATGGATCTGCGCACCTACGGCATCGGGGCCCAGATCCTGCGCGACTGCGGCATTCACCGGATGGAATTGCTTGGCCACCCCCGCCGCATGCCCAGCATGACGGGCTACGGGCTGGAGGTGCTGGGCTTTGTACACCCTCCAACCCCAGAAGGAACCCCGACATGATGGGAGCCCACAAAGGCGACGGCCCGGCGCTGGATGGCCGTGGCCTGCGCATCGGTATCGTACAAGCGCGCTTCAACCAAGGCATCACGGACGCGCTGGCGGCGGCCTGCTGCGACGAGCTGCGGACCCTGGGCGTGGCCGAAGCCGACGTCGCGCTGGAGCAGGTGCCCGGCGCGCTGGAAGTGCCCCTGGCCCTGCAGGCCATGGCCGAGAGCGATCGCTTCGACGCGCTGGTGGCGCTGGGCTGCGTGATCCGCGGCGAGACCTACCACTTCGAGCTGGTGTGCAACGAGTCGGCCGCTGGCATCATGCGTGTGGCGCTGGATCATCACATCCCGATCGCCAACGCCATCCTGACGACCGAGAACCTGTCGCAGGCGGTGGCCCGGCAGGACGACAAGGCGCGCGACGCCGCCCGTGTGGCGGTGGAAATGGCGGCCCTGCTGCGGCGCTACCCGTCGGACTGACCCGCACGGCGTCCGAGCGGTCTGGGACAATACGGCCCATGACCAAAGCATCCGAAAAATCCGCCCGCACCCGCGCGCGGGCATTTGCTCTGCAGGGGCTGTACCAGCACCTGGTGGGCCGCAACGACCCGCAGGACATCGACCTGTTCACACGTGACCTGAGCGGCTTTCACAAAGCGGACAGCGCCCACTATGACGCGCTGCTGCACGGCTGTATCGCCGAGGGGGCCGAACTGGACGCCCGGCTCGCCCCGCTGCTGGACCGCCCACTGGCGGAGTTGTCGCCCATCGAGCACGCGGTGCTGTGGATAGGGGCATACGAATTTCTGCACTGTATGGACGTGCCGTGGCGCGTGGTCATCAATGAATGCGTCGAACTGGCCAAATCATTTGGTGGCACCGACGGACACAAGTTCGTCAACGGTGTGCTCAACCGGCTGGCACCACTGATCCGCGGCGAGGAGGTGACCCGTGACCCCGCCCGCCGCTGCTGAGACCATGAACGAAGCGCCGGTGCACACCTGGCCCATCCGGGTCTATTGGGAAGACACCGATGCGGGCGGCATCGTCTACTACGCCAATTACCTGAAGTTTTTCGAGCGGGCGCGCACCGAATGGCTGCGCGGCCTGGGCCTGGGGCAGCAGGCGCTGCGCGAGCGCACGGGGGGCATGTTCGTCGTCAGCACAGCCGAGGCGCGCTATCTGCGTCC
>CALEDU010000036.1 GCA_937949455.1 uncultured Tepidimonas sp.
CGGGACGAAGCTGGAGTTGACCTCCAAATGCAAATCGGACAGCAGTTGCACACGCATCAGAGCGCCTCGTCGGGTGCCGGGGCACTGGCGACGGCACGTACCACCGCCTCGCGCAGCCAACGCTGGGCGCTGCCCAGCTCGGTTTGCCGGTGCCACAGCATGTCCACATGCACCGTGGGCACATCGATGGGCAGCGGCTGCACGGCCAGCTCGGCCGCGCGGCCCGTGCTGCTCAAAAAATGGTGGGGCAGCACCGTCAACAGGTCGGACGTCGCCACCACCTGCCCAGCCGTAAAAAACTGATTGACCGTCAACACGATACGGCGCCGGCGGGACAGGGCGGCCAGCGCCTCGTCCACGAAGCCGAACGGCCGGCCAGAAAAGCTCACCAGCAGGTGCCGCGCCGCACAGTAGTCGTCCAGCGTCAGCGGCCCTTGGGCAAGGGGATGCCCGCGGCGCATGACGACGACGTAGTGCCCTTCATACAGCCGGCGCGACAGAAAACGCGGTGCCTGCTCTTGCAGATGGGTGGCCCCCAGCTCAGCCAACACCCCCGGAAAGTGGCCGATGGCCAGATCCACCCCGCCGTCCTCCAGCAGCGGGCGCGGGTCGCGCGTGGTCAGGGGCAGCACGCGCAGCGTCACCCCCGGCGCCTCCCGGTCCAGGATCGCGACCAGCCCAGGGACGATTTTGGAAGCGGTGGCGTCGGCCATGGCGAGCACGAACGCATCCTGCGCCTGCGTGGGGTCAAACGGCCCCGGTGCCAGCGACTCGCGCACGCGTTGCAAGGCGTCGCGCACCGCCGGCCAGATCTGCAGTGCCAGCGGCGTGGGCTCCACGCCATAGCCGGATCGGCGCACCAGGTCGTCACCCAGCAACTCGCGCAGCCGCCGCAGGGCGTTGCTGACGGCCGGCTGCGACAGGGCCAGGTTGTGCGCGGCGCGGGTGAGGTTGCGCTCGGCCATCACCTCGTCGAAGACACGCAGCAGGTTCAGATCGAGGGTGCGGAAGTTGAGTCGATTGATCACCCTGATGAATATATGACATTCCAAAAATTAAGTTGCAACCCATCAGGGCAAACCCTAGTATGCGAACCATCACATTGCTGCAACGCAGCAGCTTGGAGTCACCTCATGAGCACCACGCTGATCCCATCCCCAAATCCGGCCCCCGCCGCGGGGGCCGGCGCAGGCGCCTCTCACGTGCAAGCCGCACGCCGCGCCGTCGCGCCGCGCGCGCTGGCCACCTTGCTGCTGGCAGCGGGTGTGGCCGCGCTGGCGGTGGTGACGGATCGCCTCATCGACACCTGGGCCGACGGCCATCTGCTGGCCGCCTGGGTGCTGATGTGGGCGGTCGTCTTCTTGGGCAGCTTGATGCTGGCCTCGCCCGCTCGCCATGCGGCCCAGCGAGTGATGGCTGGCCTAAATGGCTGGGCATTGCGCCGCGCCGTCGCCCGTGCCGAGGCGCGCACCGCCGCGCTGGCGCAACGGGACGCCCGCCTGCAAGCCGATCTGAGCGCCCTGCGCCAGCGCACGCAAGCCCCTGACGATGTCTGGACGCGCGCGCTCAGCCCACTGGGGCCCGAGCCGACCAGCGCCGCCCACGCGGTGCGGGAATGGACGCTCGGCCAGGCCGAGCCGCTGGCCTGGTTCAACAGCCAGCGTTATCGCTTTTACTACGTCTGACCGGTGCGCGACGGCGCGTCCGCCGTGCCTTGAACCAGGAAAAGACCCCAAGAAGGCCCCATGAGTGGGGCCTTTGACTTGGGGCTAGGCGTCTGTCAGCCCAGGATACGCTGCTGCAGGCGGGCCTTGGTTTCCCATAGCTGCGCCGGCAGGCGGTGCGCTAGCTTGTCGAACCACTCCTGGTGCAGTTCCAGCTCGCGCGCCCAGTCCGCGGGGTTCATGTCGGTGACGGCGGCAAAGCGCTCGGGACCAAAGTCCAACCCGGCCCAATGGATCTCATCGTAGGTGGGGCTGATACCAAAGGCATGGTCCTCGCCCGACATACGCCCCTCCAGCCGGTCGATCATCCAACGCAGCACGCGCATGTTTTCGCCATAGCCCGGCCAGATGAACTGGCCGTTGGCGTCCTTGCGAAACCAGTTGACGCAGAAGATGCGCGGCAGGGTGTGTCCCGCCTGCTCCAGACGGTGCCCCACATCCAGCCAGTGCTGGAAATAATCACCCATGTGGTAGCCACAGAAAGGCAACATGGCAAACGGGTCGCGCCGCACCACGCCCTGCGCGCCAAATGCCGCGGCGGTGGTCTCGGACCCCATGGTGGCAGCCATGTAGACGCCCTCCGTCCAAGTGCGCGCTTCGGTCACGAGCGGCACGGTGTTGGAGCGACGCCCGCCGAAGATGAAAGCGTCGATCGGCACGCCGGCCGGATCGTCCCATTGGGGGTCCAGCACCGGGTTGTTGGTGGCTGCCACGGTGAAGCGGGCGTTAGGGTGTGCGGCCTTGCGGCCGGCGGCGCCGTCGGCGGGCGTCCAGTCCTGGCCTTGCCAGTCCAGGCAGTGCGCGGGCGCAGGGCCCATGCCCTCCCACCAAACATCGCCATCGTCGGTCAACGCCACGTTGGTGAAGATGACGTCGCGCCGCAGGCTGGCCATGCAGTTGGGGTTGGTGGCATCGTTGGTGCCGGGAGCCACGCCGAAGTAACCCGCCTCGGGGTTGATGGCGTAGAGCCGGCCGTCTGCATGGGGCTTGATCCAGGCGATGTCGTCCCCGATGGTCGTGACCTTCCAGCCCGCAAAGCCCGCAGGCGGAATCAGCATGGCGAAATTGGTCTTGCCGCAGGCACTGGGGAAGGCCGCGGCGACGTGGTACTTCTTGCCCTCGGGGCTGGTCACGCCCAGGATCAGCATATGCTCAGCCAGCCACCCCTGACTGCGCCCCATGACCGAAGCGATGCGCAGCGCCAGGCATTTTTTGCCCAGCAGGGCATTGCCGCCGTAGCCGGAGCCGTAGGACCAGATCTCGCGCGTCTCAGGGTAGTGGACGATGTATTTGGTGCTGGGGTTGCATGGCCAAGCAGTATCGGCCTGCCCCGGCTGCAGCGGTGCGCCCACGGTGTGCACGCAGGGTACGAAATCCCCGCTGCTGCCCAGCACGTCATAGACGGCGCGGCCCATGCGGGTCATGAGCTTCATGTTCACGACCACATAGGGGCTGTCGGTGAGCTCCACACCGATCTGCGCGATGGGCGAGCCCAGCGGACCCATGCTGAACGGGATGACGTACAGGGTGCGACCGCGCATGCAGCCGTCGAACAGGCCTGGCTGGCCGTCGCGCCCATGCTGCAGAATGGCCCGCATCTCGGCCGGGGCCATCCAGTTGTTGGTGGGACCGGCGTCCTGCGCACGTTCGCTGCAAATGAAGGTGCGGTCCTCGACACGCGCGACATCGGACGGGTCGGTCCACGCCAGGTAAGAATTGGGGCGCTTGGCTGGATCCAAGCGCCTGAGCGTACCGGCCGCAAGCATTTGCTCGCACAGGCGGTCGAATTCGGCCTGGCTGCCATCACACCATTCGATGCGGTCGGGCTTGCACAGGGCGGCCATGTCGGCCACCCAGGCGATCAGGCGGGCGTGTTTGACATAAGCGGGGGAATTGACTTGGAGTCCCTGCATTGCGGGAGCATTCATGGCGGTGAAACCCTGGATTACGGTGCGCCTGAGCCTACCCCAGCAGGTACTGGTCGACATGCTCTGGCGGCGCAACGGCGTGCAGCCGGTGCCACACACCGACTGGTGTGACCCGCACGGCCGATCGCCACGCGGGTAGCGTTGGCGCCAACGGCACACGGCCCGCGGGATGTCCCAGGCGCACGCCGGTCCGGCAGAGTCTGAACCACATTGTATGTAGCGCCCCCCCTGGGCGGGACGCTCTCGCCGAAAAATCTATGCAAAAAATGCATGAAAGGATGACGTCCCGATGACGACCACAACGACGAGCGCCGTGCCCATGCGCCAATGAAAAACCCCGCCAGGCGGCAACCCAGCGGGGCAGTTGGACGACACTTGCGCGGTGGCGACGCCAAGCCCCCACGCGACGCAATCAAGCCATGAAGACGGCGATGAATGCCAGCAGGAACATCAAAATGGCACCCGCCACGGGGATCAGCCAAGGGATCACGGGTACGATGGCTTCGGCCGGGTCGGCGCTGTGCTCGGTCGAGGAAACGTGTGCCATGTGGGATCTCCAGGGTTGTCGGGACGGAGCGGCAGCGATCACCGCTCGCTGGATTGTAGACAAAATGCCCCCATGCACGATCACCCGCCAATCGCACCACAAGTCGCAACGCCCAGCTCGCCGATGGCCACCCCCGAACCGATCGAGCCGCCCGCCGAGGCCCTGCTGCTGGCCGCCGGCCGGGGCGAGCGCATGCGCCCGCTGACGGACATCTGCCCCAAACCGCTGCTCAAGGTGCACGGCCGACCTCTGCTGGTCTGGCACCTGGATGCACTGGCCCGCGCCGGGGTGAAGCGCGTGCTGATCAACACCGCGTGGCTGGGCGAACAGATCCCGGCAGTCCTGGGCAAGGTACACGATGGCCCACACGGCCCCATGGCGCTGGCCTACTCGATGGAGGGTCGGGACTTTGGCCGCGCTCTAGAAACCGCCGGCGGCATCGCCCGCGCCTTGCCACGGCTGGCGGATGTGTTCTGGCTGGCGGCGGGGGATGTCTTCATGCCAGGCTTTGGGTTCGACCCGGCCGCACGGGCGCGCTTTGCGCGCAGCCCCGCCCTGGCCCACCTCTGGCTGGTACCCAATCCACCCCACCACCCGCGCGGCGATTTCGGGCTGGATGCACAGGGTTTCGCGCTGGAGCTACCCGCCGACGACCCGCGTCCGCGCTGGACCTATTCCACCGTGGCGCTGCTGCGGCGCGCGCTGTTCGAACCACCGTGGTGCGACATCCCGCCTGGCAACCCGGAGGGCATCGCCGCTGCGCTGGCCCCGCTGCTGCGGCGGGCCATGATCGCCGGCGGCGTCACCGCCGAGGTCTGGTCGGGCCCCTGGACCGACGTGGGCACCCCGCAGCGCTGGGCCGCACTCAATGCCGCAGACGGCTACAGCCCCAACGGCTGACGGCGGATGATCGAGCGGTCAGCGATCGGCCATGGCCCGCACCCACCGTGGGGGATCGCGCCCTCCGTATCATCCTTGCCATGACGACTCCCATCCCCCACCAAGCCCGTTATGCGCAACGGCGCGCCCGGCTGGCGGCTCAGCTCGGCGACGGCGGCATCGCCATCATTCCCACGGCACCCGAGCGGGTACGCAACCGCGACAGCGAATACCCGTTTCGCTTCGATAGCTATTTCTATTACCTGACCGGCTTCACCGAGCCCCGCGCCTGGCTGGTGCTGACGGCCGAGGGGCACACGACCCTGTTTTGCCAGCCCAAGGACCTGGAGCGCGAAATCTGGGACGGCTACCGGCTGGGCCCAGCAGCCGCGCCCCGTGCACTGGGGGTGGACGAGGCCCACTCGGTCGACGAATTGGACGCGCGCCTGCCGAAGCTGCTGGAAAACCGCCGCACCGTCTGGTACCCGTTTGCCACGCACGCCGGGCTGGAGGCGCGCATCGACAGCTGGCTGCACAAGGTGCGCGCGAGGGTGCGCTATGGGGCGCTGTGCCCCGATACGCAGCGCGACGTGTGCGCCCTGCTCGACGAAATGCGCCTGGTGAAAGACCTGCACGAGCTCGACGTGATGCGGCGCGCGGCGCAGATCAGCGCGCGGGCCCACATCCGGGCCATGCGCCGCTGTGCGGCCATGATTCGCGCCGGCGAGGAGGTGCGTGAATACCACCTGGACGCGGAGCTGCTGCACGAGTTTCGCCGCAGCGGCTCGCAGTCACCCGCCTATGGCAGCATCGTCGCTGCCGGCACCAATGCCTGCGTGCTGCACTACCGCGCCGACGCCGCCCCAGTGCGCAACGGCGATCTGGTGCTGATCGACGCCGGCTGCGAGCTGGACGGCTACGCGTCCGACATCACGCGCACCTTCCCCGCCAACGGCCGCTTCAGCGGGCCGCAGCGCGACCTGTACGAACTGGTGCGGGCCGCGCAGCAGGCCGCCATCGATGCGACCCGGCCCGGGGCGCGCTTCGTCGATGCGCACGATGCGACAGTCAAGGTACTGGCGCAGGGCATGCTGGACCTGGGCCTGCTGGACAAAAACGATGTGGGCCACCTGGATGACGTGATCGAGAAGCGGCACTACTTCCGCTTCTACATGCACCGCACCGGCCACTGGCTGGGGCTGGATGTGCACGATGTAGGCAGCTATGTCGAGCCGGCCGAGCTGGGCCAGGTGAGCGAGCGGCGCGACCCGCTCAGCGGCGAGATCATTCGCGACCGCCCCAGCCGCATCCTGCGCCCGGGCATGGTGCTGACCATCGAGCCCGGCCTGTACGTCAGCCCCGCCGCCGG
>CALEDU010000037.1 GCA_937949455.1 uncultured Tepidimonas sp.
TACGGCAATCTCGACGCCGGCGTCATGAAGGTGCTGGACAAGGTCGATCCGGGCAACCAATACCTGGTGCCCTGGGCGTGGAGCTTTACCACCGTCGGCATCAACAAGACCAAGCTCGCCAAGGCGTTGGGCGACATGCCCATGCCCGACAACGCCTGGGATCTGGTGTTCAACCCCAAGTACACCGCCAAGGTCAAGAGCTGTGGCATCGCCTACCTCGATTCGCCGACCGAGATCATTCCCGTAGCGCTGCACTACATCGGCAAGGACGCCTACTCCAACGACCCGGCCGACTACAAAGCGGCGGTGGACATGCTGCTGAAGGTGCGCAAGGACATCCGCATCTTCAGCTCGACGATGATCGATGACGTCGCCAGTGGCAAAGCCTGCGCGGTCATCGGCTGGGCAGGCGACATCAACATCGCTGCCGCCCGCGCCGCCGAGACCGGCTCCAAAGACGAGATCGTCGCCCTGCTGCCCTCCACCGGCGCGCTGGCGTTCTTCGACACGATGGCCATCCTGAAGGACGCCAAACACCCGAACAACGCCCACGCGTTCATCAACTTCTACCTCAAGGGTGAAAATGCCGCCGCCATGGCCAACGAGATGGGCTACAACGCCGGCAATACCCAGGGCAAGGACCAAATCAAGCCCGAGGTGGTGAACAACCCGTCGATCTTCCCGCCGGCCGACTACATGCCCAAGCTGATCCAGCCGAGCAGCTACACCAACGAGGCGCGCGAGGCGATGGCTTCGGCCTACAACGCGTTCAAGCGCGGTAAGTGATGCCTGGCGGTGTTCTGCCGCACCGCCGATGAGCCTGGGCTGTTCGTGCTACAGCGCACGAGCAGCCCTGCTTTCTTTGTCCGTCGGCCACGGCCGACCTGCAGGAGTGTGATCCGTCATGGCTGAAGCACCCCGTGCTCCGGGCGAGCAGGAGAATTATCTGGTCACCGAAAAGCTCGTCAAACGTTTTGACGAGGCGGTGGCGGTCGACGAGGTGTCGCTGTCGGTGCGCAAGGGCGAGATCTTTGCGCTGTTGGGCAGCTCGGGGTGCGGCAAGTCCACCCTGCTGCGCATGCTGGCGGGCTTCGAGACGCCGACCTCGGGCCGCATCCTGCTCGGTGGGCAAGACGTGGCGGGCTTGCCGCCGTACGAGCGGCCCGTCAACATGATGTTCCAGAGTTATGCACTGTTTCCGCATCTGGATATTTGGGAGAACATCGCCTTTGGCCTCAAGCGCGAAGGCCTGCCCAAAGCCGAGATCGCCCAGCGTGTGGACGACATGTTGGCCCTGGTGCAGCTCACGCCCTATGCGCGGCGCAAGCCGCACCAACTCTCCGGCGGGCAGCAGCAGCGCGTCGCGCTGGCGCGCAGCCTGGCCAAGCGGCCCAAGTTGCTGCTGCTGGACGAGCCGCTGGGGGCCCTGGACAAAAAGCTACGCGAGCAGACGCAGTTCGAATTGGTCAACATCATCGAGCAAGTCGGCGTGACCTGTGTGATGGTGACGCACGACCAGGAAGAGGCCATGACCATGGCCAGCCGCATCGCTGTCATGAGCAAGGGCCGCGTGCTGCAAGTCGGCACCCCGCAAGAGATGTACGAGTACCCGGCCAACCGCTTCGTGGCGGACTTCATCGGCAGTGTCAATCTGTTTGACGGCACCCTCAGTGTCGATGAGCCAGACCACTGCGCGATCGATGTCCCGATCGGCCGCATCCATGTCGGCTATGGCACCACCGGCACGGTGGGCATGCCGATCAGTGTGGCAGTGCGGCCGGAAAAAATCGATATCGCCAAGCAGCGCCCCGATGGTGTGGTCTGCAACCTGTTCCAAGGCCGCGTCAAGGAAATTGCCTACTTCGGCTCTTACAACGCTTATATCGTCGCCACGCCACAGGGGCACAAAGTGCGCATCACCGAGGCCAACACCTCGCGCCACGACCTGTCGGACATCACCTGGGACGACGAAGTCTGGTTTTGGTGGAGCGACACCGCCGGTGTCGTGCTGCGCGACTGAGGGCGTCCGTCCCGGAGAACCGCCATGGCCCGAAACCTTGCTTCGTCGCTGCTGTCCGTGCCGGGACGCCGCTTCGTCATTGCCGTGCCATTCGCCTGGCTGACGGTGTTTTTCCTCCTGCCCTTCTTGATCCTGCTGTACATCAGCTTCGTGGACATGGGCACGGGGATTGACCCGTTCCAGCCCCTGTGGGATGCCACGTCCGGCGTGCTGCGCCTGAAATACGAGAACTACTGGACCATCTTCAAGGCTGAGTGGGACGGCCCGCTGTTCCGGACCCTCTATGTCGAGGCCTATGTCCGCTCGCTGCTGTACGCCGCCGTCACCGCCACCCTGTGTCTGGTCATCGGCTATCCGTTCGCCTACTTCATCGCACGCAGCCCGGCAGCGGTGCGCCCTGCCCTGCTGCTGATGGTGATGCTGCCGTTTTGGACCTCGTTTTTGCTGCGCGTCTATGCGTGGAAGGGGATATTGGCCGATGCCGGCATCCTCAACCGCCTGTTGATGGCGCTGGGCATCATCGACGAGCCGCTGCACCTGCTCTACACCAACGTCTCGATGCTGGTGGGCATGACCTATGTGTATCTGCCGTTCATGGTGCTGCCGCTGTACGCCAACCTGGTCAAGCTCGATTGGCGGCTGCTGGAGGCGGCCTACGACCTGGGTGCCACGCCTTGGCGCGCCTTCTGGCTGGTGACGGTGCCGCTGTCCAAGGCCGGCATCATTGCCGGCTTCATGCTGGTCTTCATCCCGTCGGTGGGCGAGTTCGTCATCCCATCGCTGCTGGGCGGCCCGGAAAACCTGATGATCGGCCGTGTGGTCTGGGACGAGATGTTCGCCGCCAACAACTGGCCGCGCGCCGCGGCACTGGCCGTGGTGATGATCGGGTTGATCGTCGTGCCATTGGCCATTTACTACCGTTACAGCGGCGAGCGCGCCGCCGTGCAGCATTGAGCCCGGAGGCTTCGATATGGGCCCTTTCATCACGCGCCACTTCGGCAAGGGCTGGCTGCTGCTGGTCTATGCCTTCTTGTACGCGCCGCTACTGTTCATGATCGTGTTCTCGTTCAACAGTACGCGGCAGGACGCGGTGTTCACCGGCTTTTCGCTGCGCTGGTACCAGGCGTTGCTGGACGACAGCAAGATCGTCAACGGCTTTTTCGTTTCGCTCAAAGTCGCGCTGACCACCGGCGTGCTGTCGGCCGTGCTGGGCACTTTTGCCGCCTTCGTGCTGGTGCGCTACCGGCGCTTCTGGGGGCGCACGGTGTTCTCGGGCATGGTCAACGCGCCGCTGGTGATGCCGGAGGTCATCATCGGCCTGTCGCTGCTGTTGCTGATGGTGGGGGCGCAGAACGTCTTCGGCTGGCCGCAGCGCGGCATGCTGACCATCATCCTGGGTCACACGCTGATGGGCATGGCCTACGCGATGGTGGTGGTGCAGTCGCGCCTGCTGGAGATGGACCGCCGCATCGAGGAGGCGGCGATGGACCTGGGCGCGCGGCCGCATCAGGTGTTCTTCCTCGTCACGCTGCCCAACATCGCGCAGGCGGTGCTGGCGGCCTTCCTGCTGTCGTTCACACTGTCGTTCGACGACGTGGTGATCTCCGAATTCCTCTCCGGC
>CALEDU010000038.1 GCA_937949455.1 uncultured Tepidimonas sp.
TCTCTATCTTCCGACAGAGTTCACCGCGCATGCCGAAGCGCTTCTGGAGCGCGACCCTGAGTGGGCAGCGCCCGTGCTGTGGCGCAGCGAGTTCCGAAGCGTTCTCGCAGGCCACATGCGGCGCAAGTCGCTGAGTCTCGATGACGCAGTTGCGATGCAGGCAGAAGCCGAGGGTTTGCTTGCCGGCAACGAGTACGAGGTGGACTCGCAGCCGGTGCTTGAACTCGTTCGCGACAGCGATTGTTCTGCCTACGACTGCGAATTCGCTGCCCTGGCCATGCGGCTTGGCGTGAAACTCGTGACGATGGACCGCAAGCGACTTGCCGCCTTCCCAAAGCAGGCGGTGTCGCACACGGCGGTCTGAACGAATGGCTCTTGCCTGACGCGCGCCGATGCCGGCATCGACAGGTCATCGCAGGCTGTTCCGGATGAACCCGTCCGCGTTGAACCGCCCGTGCGCTCGTGTCCCAGGAAGTGTGTAAGTCCTTCAGCGCGCGGCAAGGCGCGGAGGGTTGAGCCCGTAGGGCGAAACCCGTAGCGGCCTGCCGCGCGGCGGCGGCCTCCCCGGCTGGGGTGGTGGCCATCGTGGTCCCGGATAAGGTCGAGGTGCGACCCAACCAACCTGTCCGAAGGAGATTCCACGATGACCGCACCCATGATGACACTGGCCGAACTCGCCGAGAAGGGACCCGACGTCGACCTGCTGCGCCAGATGGTGCAGTTCATGGCCCAGCGCCTGATGGACATCGACGTCGAGGGCCGCTGCGGCGCCGGCTACGACGAGAAGGCGCCCGGCAGCCGGCTGAACAGCCGCAACGGCTACCGCGAGCGCACCTGGGACACGCGCGCCGGCAGCGTCGAGCTCAAGATCCCCAAGCTGCGCCGCGGCAGCTACTTCCCCGAGTTCCTAGAGCCCCGGCGCACCGCCGAGAAGGCGCTGGCTGCCGTCATCCAGGAGGCCTACGTGCAGGGCATCTCCACCCGCTCGGTGGACGAACTGGTCAAGGCGCTGGGCATGAACGGCGTGTCCAAGAGCGAGGTCAGCCGCCTGTGCGCCGAACTCGACGAGCGCGTGCACGCCTTCCTCGAGCGCCCGATCGAGGGCGACTGGCCGTACCTGTGGATCGACGCCACCTACGTCAAGACGCGCGAGGCCGGACGCATCGTCAGCGTGGCGGTGATAGTGGCCGTGGGCGTGAACACCGACGGCCAGCGCCAGGTGCTGGGCATGAAGGTCGGCGCCAGCGAAGCCGAGCCGTTCTGGACCGAGTTCCTGCGCAGCCTCATGCGCCGGGGTCTGCGCGGCGTGCGCCTGGTCATCAGCGACAGCCACGAGGGCATCAAGGCGGCCACCTCCAAGGTGCTCAAGGCCACCTGGCAGCGCTGCCGCGTGCACTTCATGCGCAACGCCCTGGCCTATGCCCCGAAGGCGCAGCGGCGCATGGTCAGTGCCGCGATCGCCACCGTCTTCGCCCAGGAGTCGGCCCAGGAGGCACACGCCCAGTGGCGCGTGGTGGCCGACCAGCTGCGCGAGCGTTTTCCCAGGATTGCCGAGCTGATGGACCGCGCCGAGCACGAGGTGCTGGCCTACATGGACTTCCCCCGCGCGCACTGGCTGCAGATCCACAGCACCAACCCACTGGAGCGTCAGAACGCCGAGATCAAGCGGCGCACGAACGTGGTGGGCATCTTCCCCAACGAGCGCGCCATCACGCGGCTCGTGGGCGCGATCCTGCTCGAGCAGAACGACGAGTGGACCTTGCAGCGGCGGTACATGCAGCTTGAAGGCCTGCAGGCCCTCAGCGATACTGCCCCGGCTCGGCTGTCTGCCGTGCAGCGCTGAGCACCGCGTGCATCTCGGCCCTTCCGGGCTGTGGACCTACACCACGCGCTGGGACACGATCGTGCTGCGCTGGGTGGCCAGCGCGCTCAGCGACGCGGCCACGCGAATGCGCAAGCTGCGCGGCTGTGGCCAGATGCGCACCCTCCTCAAGGCCCTGGATGCCCGTCGTCCGGCAAACGACGACGGCACCGTCCTCGAGGCCGCGTAGCATGTTCACCGAGGGGCCGTCACCGGTCACGGTTCAACAGCGAACGGGACAACGCCGGCAAGCGCCGCGCGCTGGACAAGACGCGCAAGGTCGATGCGCTGGTCGAGCAGCTCGAGCGCCTGAAGGCCAGCATCCGAGCCAAGGTCGAACACCCGTTCCGTGTCATCAAGCGGCAGTTCGGACACGTGAAGGTGCATTACCGCGGGCTGGCGAGGAACACCGCGCAGCTGAGGACACTGTTCGCCCTGTTGAATCTGTGGATGGCGCGCCGAGCCTTGCTCGTACTGGATGGACAAGTCCGTCCGAAAGTTGGCAATGCGGCCTGAGACCAGGCGGAAAGACCGCGCAGGCGGTATGAATGAGCTCGGCGGCCGGCATCGGCGGGTCGAAAGCGACCCATTCGCTTCTTTCGAGAGCGCGTCGATGCTGTGCAAGGTCACTTGTTCAGACCTTCCCTAGCGGTGCGTTTCGTAAGCGGCCCTGTAACGCCAACCTCACCGCGCGGGTGACGAAAAGCGGATTGCCGATCACGTAGCGCTTGAAGAGGCGCCTCGGCTCAAGCGCCAACCGAAATGCCCACTCTAGTCCCAACCTTCGAAGCCAAATGGGCGCACGGGCGACGTCACCCGAGTAGAAGTCAAACAGCGCACCAACTGCAAGCGTGACAGGAACGCGGAGCGCCGGACGATGTCTCTGAATCCACACTTCCTGTGTGGGTACCCCCAGAGCGACCAGAAGTATTCGCGCGCCGCTTCCTGCGAGCGACTCCAGGAGCGCAGGCGTTTCGGTCTCTGGCGTATAGCCATGATGGACCCAGACCACTTTCAATCCCGGATAGCGGCGGGACATTGCTTGCGCACAGCGTTTGGCTACTCCAGGTCGTGCGCCCAGCATGGCGATTGGCACGCGATGGCGTGCGGCCAGTGCGCAGACCTTTGGAAATAAGTCCGTCCCGTTTACATTGTCGCGAAGTCTGTAACCAGCTAGGCGAGCGGCCAGACGCATGCCACTACCGTCCGCATAGAGCCGTTGAAATCGGTGGAGGGCATCTCGATACGCGGGCTCCGCCACAGCGACGTTTACGCAATGTGCGTTGACAAATGCGACATCGTGCACCATCTCGGAGTTCG
>CALEDU010000039.1 GCA_937949455.1 uncultured Tepidimonas sp.
ATTACAACACAATATTGTGCAATCGCGCGCTTCTTGAGCCCGAGTCGGCACAAGTTCAGACCGCGTCCAGGGTAGCTCTGAACACCCCCAGCTGCTGGCATCAAGGTGGGATCTTGGATTTAACGAAGTGGGATCTGGTACCTTTTGGTGCTCTTCGCGGGCTGTGTAAGCGACTTGCAGAGGCTTTTTTGGGCCACGCTGGGGGAGCTGTTGCCCCTATGTGCGCTTGCCGGCGCACTTTCCTTCGGGAGGCCGACCGATGCCCCGTTGCGGAAGTGGCCATGAAGCGCGTCGTGAGCGAGCAGACTCTGTACCTGTGGCGCAAGTGCCACGGACAGCTGCAGGCGGCGGACGCCAAGCCGCTGCGCTGCCAGCAGCAGGAAAACGCCTGCCTGAAGAAGCGGCTGCCCGAGAAAACAAGCGAAGCGCAGTTTCACGAAAAACAAGCGAAGCGCAGTTTCACGAGCCGACCGGCGATAGGACGGAGTCCGGCGCAGTGCGCCGACCGAGAGACATCACGTCCCTTGACAGCAACGCCTTCATGTCATTGCAATTTCGTATCCATTCAGATACGATGCGCGCATTTTCACGATTTGCAGCACCGCCGAGTTCGACGCCTGGTTCGACAGCATTCAGGACGTCGCGACCCGAGTGCGGTTGGCCCGCCGTCTGGAGCGCGCCACCCGCGGCACTCTTGGGGATGTGGGTAGCGTCGGCCACGGAGTGCACGAGATGCGAGAGCACTCCGGGCCTGGCTGGCGTATGTACTTCGTCCAACGCGGCGACACCCTCATCGTGATGCTGGGCGGCGGCACAAAGCGCGGCCAGCAGCGCGATATTCAGCGAGCCATTGCGCTCGCGTCCCGTCTGGAGGACTGACCATGAGCAAGGCAAGCACTACCGACAAAATCAAGGTGTCCGACCTGCCCGAGTTCGACATGGCCGACCACCTCGACAGCGACGAAGCAGTCGCCGAGTACCTGTCCGCCGTGCTCGCCGACGGCGACAGCGACGAGCTGGTGCGCGCCCTCGGCCACATCGCCAAGGCGCGCGGCATGGCCGAGATCGCCCGCGCCGCCGGGCTCGGCCGCGAGTCGCTGTACAAGGCTCTGCGCCCCGGCGCTCATCCGCGCTTTGACACCGTGCAACGCGTCTGCGCAGCCTTGGGCGTCAGGCTCGTCGCGCTGCCCGCTTGAGACCGAACTGAGGTTGCCCCTGAAAAGTGGACTTCTTCGCCCTTGTTGAAGATAGTTGGCAAGGGAGCAAGGAATGACAGCGGCAAAGCAGGTGCGTGCGCAGGACACGCTGCGAAGTACGCCTGAATTCACCACTTGACACACACAACTCAGGCTGTGATGGACTGGATGGCTTTCTACGATCACCGCAGGCTGCATTCATCACCGGGCTATCCCGGTCCGGTGCAGTTTGAGCAACGCTGGTACGTGGCACAGCGAAAAAAGCCCCGTAAATCGTGGGTTAAGAACTACACGGAACAGGGGTAAGATCAGTACAGGCCATATCATCTAGATACCAGCGCACAAACCGTGCCACCCCTTCGCGAAAGGGGGTGCGCGGGGAGTAACCGGTCAGGCGCTCAAGCAGCCCGCAATCAGCCCAGGTGGCCGGCACGTCGCCAGTCTGCATCGGCAGGTAGCGGCGCTGGGCAGGCCGGCCCACTTCGGCTTCGATGGCCTCGACAAAGTCCAGCAGGCGCACCTTGTCGGAGTTGCCGATGTTGACGACCCGCCACGGCGCGGCGGGGCTGAGTGTGTCGCCTTCGATGGGCCGCCAGCCGTCCTCGGGTCGGCGGGCCTCGGGCGCAGGCGGCACGGCGTCGATCAGCAAGCGGATGGCGTGCACCAGGTCATCGACGTAGGTGAAGTCGCGCCACATCTGGCCGTCGTTGTATAGATCGATGGGTTTGCCGTTCAAAATCGCTTGGGTGAATTTGAACAGCGCCATGTCGGGCCGCCCCCACGGACCGTAGACCGTAAAGAAACGGAACATCGTGCTGGGCACGCCATGGATGTGTGCCCAAGCATGGCCCATGGCTTCGTTGGCCTTTTTGGTGGCCGCGTAGAGCGTCAGCGGCCAGTCGGTTTTTTGCTGCTCATCGAAGGGCAGTGTGTCGTTCGCCCCGTACACGCTGCTGGTGGAAGCCATCAGCAGGTGTCGGGGCTGCTGCTCGCGTGCGACTTCCAGCACATGGAAGGTGCCCACCAGGTTGGCGTCAATGTAGGCGCGCGGGTTTTCCAGGCTGTAGCGCACACCCGCTTGGGCGGCCAGGTGCACGATGACGTCGGGCTGCGCGGCGCGCGCGGCCGTTTGCAGCGCGGGCAGATCTTCCAGCATGGCCTCGGTGGCGGTGAAGGCGGGGTATTCGCGCAGCAGGGCGTGACGGCGCTGTTTCAGCCGCACATCGTAGTAGTCGGTCAGGCCATCGAAGCCGTGCACCGTGTGGCCTTCGGCCAGCAGCCGCCGCGCCAGGTGAAAGCCAATGAAGCCGGCCGTGCCGGTGATGAGGACCCTCATGCATCACTCCCAAACAGGTCGCGCGTGTAGACGCGCTCAGCCACATCCTCCAGGTCCGGGTGACGGCGGTTGGCCAGTATCAGGTCCACCTGTGCCTTGAAGGCCGCCAGATCTTTGAGTACAGGCGAGCGGAAGAAGTCCAGACCTTCATAGGCCGGCTCATAAACGATCACCGGCACGCCTTTGGCTTTGAGGCGTTTCATGATGCCCTGGATCGCGGAGGCGCGGAAATTGTCCGAGCCCTGCTTCATGACGAGGCGATAGACACCAACCACCGGGGCGCGCCCGTCGGCAGGGGTAAGGGTCTGCAGCCGACGCAGGATGTCGTCGGCGATGAAGTCCTTGCGTGTGGCGTTGGCCGAGACGATGGCGGCCACCAGGTTCTGCGGCACATCGCGGTAGTTGGCCAGCAGCTGTTTGGTGTCCTTGGGCAAACAGTATCCTCCATAGCCAAAGCTTGGGTTGTTGTATCCAGCACCAATGCGCGGGTCGAGGCAGACACCGTCGATGATCTGGCGCGTGTCCAGCCCGTGTGTGACGGCGTAGGTGTCCAGCTCGTTGAAGAAGGCCACGCGCATCGCGAGGTAGGTGTTGGCGAATAGCTTGATCGCCTCGGCCTCGGTGGGGTCGGTCAGCAGGACCGGGACACGCTCAGGGGAGTGGCAACCCTGACGCAGCAGGTCGGCCACGAGTTGGCCGCGCGGGCCGCGGTCGCCCACCACGATGCGGCTGGGGGCGAGGTTGTCTTCCAGCGCACGGCCCTCGCGCAGAAATTCGGGCGAGAAGACGAGGCGATCGGTACCGTGGCGCTGGCGTAGCTGCGCGGTGAAGCCTACTGGCACGGTGGACTTGATGACAAGCGTGCTGCTGGGGTTGGCAGCCAGCGCCTGTGCTGCCACCGCCTCGACGCTAGAGGTGTCAAAGGCGTTGGTAACCGGGTCGTAGTCAGTGGGTGTGGCGACGACGACGACCTCGGCATTGTTCAACGCCTGTATGGCCTCGGTAGTGGCGGCCAGCTGCAGTTCGGGGCGTTTGTGCAGCCATTCTTCCGCTAGCGCGTCGTGTACGGTGGGTCGACGCGCCTGCAGTGCCGCCACGCGCCGCGGGTCGATGTCCAGCACGGTGACGCAATGGTGCTGCGCCAGCAGCAGCGCGTTGGCCAGACCGACGTATCCGGCACCAACGACGGTGATGCGTAGGGGGACAGAGGGGGTAAGAGTGGAGGCAGTCATGGAATCGAGCCGTACAGGTCGCACCGCGGCACTGGCGGATACCCGCTGCAGAACGCCACGCCGGATTGCATCGAACGCTAAACGGGATGCAGTATAGACAGCGGTGACTACAATGCGGCGAATTTGGGGACGTGCACGGTGCCGCGCCGTCGCGTCGATTCTGCCGTTTACCCGATTGCACCGCATGCCGATCGACAGC
>CALEDU010000040.1 GCA_937949455.1 uncultured Tepidimonas sp.
GCCGCCAGCCAGCCGCTCCAGCAGGTCGGCCTCCATCAGCTGCACCTGCTTGATGTGCGCCAGCAGCGCCTGCCCGGCCGGCGTGGCGCGCACCGTTTTGCCCCGCACCACCAGCCGCTGGCCGAGCTGCGCCTCCAGCGCCTTGACGCGCAGCGACACTGCAGCGACCGTCAGCGCCAGCGCCTGCGCAGCGGCGGTGAAGCTGCCGTGCTCGACCACGGCGGCCAGGGCTTGCAGTTGACGGGCGTCCAGCATGGTGCCAGTTTAGCCAAACTTGAAGTGTTCGAGTTATCGTCAAAACCATTTAAACCGTGGGCCGCTGCGGCGACACTGCGTCCCAAGCGGGCCGCCCTGCGTTGGCCCCTGCCCACCACGAATATCGACGACGACCATCGGGAGCACGCACGATGACCATCTTCACCGCCACCCTGCCGGGGCTGGCCGCCCCAGGCTTTACTGCCGGTCTGGTGATGAGCCTGTCGCTCATCATGGCCATCGGTCCGCAGAATGCGCACGTCATTCGCACCGGCTTGCAGCGCCAGCACCTGTGGTTGACGGTGCTGACCTGCGCGCTGGCCGACATCGTGCTGATCGCACTCGGCGTCGCGGGGCTGGCCCAGCTGGGTGGGCTGTCGGATAAGGTGCACGGCGCGCTGATCGGCGCGGGCGTGTTATTCCTGCTGGTGTACGGCTGGCAGGCGGCGCGGCGTTTTTGGCAGCCGCCGACCGCCGTGCCGGTGGCGGACAGAGCCGCGGCAAGCGCGCCGCCGGGTGTCCCGGCACCGCTGACGCGCCGCCAGGCCGTGTTGCAAGCGCTGGCGTTTTCGTGGCTCAACCCGCATGCGTGGCTGGACACGGCGGTACTGATCGGCACCGCGTCGCTGGCCTGGGGCCCGCAGCAGCCGGTGTTCGGGCTGGGCGCAGCGGCCGGCTCGGTGCTGTGGTTTGTGCTGCTGGGCGGCGCGGCGTTCTGGCTCGGGCGGCGGCTCAACTCGCTGCACGTCTGGCGCGCGCTGGACGGGTTGGTGGCGCTGCTGATGTGGGGCACCGCGGCGGCGCTGGTCGCCAGCCTGCTGCGCTGAGCGTGGGGCCTTGCCCAGCCTGCCCCCCCCGCCCTCTCTTGCACAACTAACAGTGTCCCAGGAGACCCCCATGACCGTGACCTTGACACCCCCCGCGCGCCGCGCCGCGGATGCGCCGATCACCATGTTCGGCCCCGACTTTCCGTTTGCCTACGACGAGTGGTTGGCGCATCCTGCGGGGCTGGGCACGCTGCCCGCCAGCCGCCACGGAAGCGAGGTGGCCATCGTTGGCGCAGGTATGGCGGGACTCACCGCCGCTTACGAGCTGATGAAGCTGGGCCTGAAGCCCGTGGTGTACGAGGCCTCGCGCATGGGCGGTCGGCTGCGCTCGCAGCCGTTCGAAGGCGGCAGCGGGGCCATCGCTGAGCTGGGCGGCATGCGTTTTCCGCTGTCGTCCACGGGCTTCTACCACTACGTCCGCACGCTGGGTCTGCAGAGCCGCCCTTTCCCCAACCCGCTGACGCCGGCGGCCAACTGCACCGTGATCGACCTGGAGGGCCAGACCCACTGGGCGCGCACGCTGGACGATCTGCCGCCGCTGTTTCGCGAGGTGGCGCAAGCGTGGGCCGACGCGCTGGAAGAGGGCGCGGGCTTTACCGAGCTACAGACGGCCATGCGCCAGCGCGATGTCGAGCGCGTCAAGGCGCTGTGGAACGCACGGGTGCTGCGCTGGGACGACCGCACCTTCTACGACTTCGTCGCGCAGTCCAGCGCCTTCCAGCGCCTGAGTTTTCACCACCGCGAGGTGTTCGGCCAGGTGGGCTTTGGCACCGGCGGGTGGGATTCGGATTTTCCGAACTCCATGCTGGAGATCCTGCGCGTGGTGCTGACCGGCTGCGACGAGAACCAGCACCTGATCGTCGGTGGCGTGCAGCAGGTGCCGCTCGGCCTGTGGCACCATGCGCCGCAGCGCTTGGTCCACTGGCCGCAAGGCACGACGCTGGCCCGGCTGCACCACGGCGCACCCAGGCCGGCGGTCAAGGCCATCCAGCGCGCCGGCAACGGCCAGCTGGAGATCACCGACGCCTGGGGCCACACGCGTTGCTACGATGCGGTGCTGGTCACCTGCCAGAGCTGGCTGCTGACGACGCAGATCGCGTGCGAGGAGTCGCTGTTTTCGCAAAAGCTGTGGATGGCGCTGGACCGCACGCGCTACATGCAGTCGTCCAAGACCTTCGTGATGGTCGATCGCCCGTTCTGGAACGACCTGCGCGCCAACGGCTGGCCGGTCATGGGCATGACGCTGACCGATCGCCTGACGCTGCCGCGTCTGGCCGCCGAGTCGCGCGTGGCCATCGCCTACGCCAACGCCTGCGGCGCAGAAGGCGATACGCACTACGGCGGGCTGAGTCGCCTGGTGGGGGCGGACGGGCGGGTGGTGGCTTCAGCGAGGCGGGGGGAGGCGTTGCTCATCGCCGATAGCCCGGATTGATCCGATCCATCTGGCGCAACGTTGTAGCTGTCATATCCCGGATATTTGAACACCCTACGCGCAGCGATTGGCCAGCGTCTGGATCGACTCCTTGCTTGCGGCAATCTCGGCGCGCATCGCCGGCGTGGTACGCGCCAGCTTGTGCAGTCGCACGATCAGGATTGAACCCCTTCGGATGAGACCTTGCCGCCTGCTTGCGCGCCTTGCAGCAGCTCTTGCAGGATGCTGCGCGCCAGCAGGTATCCACGGCGGCTGGGAATGATGTGATCATCCGGGATCCGACATCTAAGACTTTACCGCGCTGGCCAGCACATCGTCGAGCGAGCGCGCT
>CALEDU010000041.1 GCA_937949455.1 uncultured Tepidimonas sp.
CACCATGGCGGCACAGGCCATCCCCAGCTACGCGCCGCGCCAGGCGGCCAACCACTTCAATAAATTGGAGTGCTTCTGTTTCAATCAGTACACGTTGGCACCGGGCGAGCGCAAGGAATGGCCGGTGGCGTTCGTCATCGATCCCAAGCTGCCCAAGGATGTCAAGACCATCACGCTGTCCTACACCTTCTTCGAGGTTGGCGCACCCACGCCGGCTACGCCGAGCGCGTCGTTGGTCCGGCCAGGAGAGGCATCATGAAACCGGCCCCGCACCAGCGGCCCGTGGCGCTGTTCGACACCGTCAAGGCCGTGCTGTGGAGCTTCATCGGTTTGCGCCGCCGTGCCGACTTCGAGCGCGATGTGCAGAAACTCAATCCGGTGGTCGTGCTGGCAACCGGTGTGGCCATGGCTTTCGTGTTCATTGCTGTCTTGATGCTGATCGTGCGCTGGGTGGTGTCGTCCTGACAGGCATCGCCGATCTTTGCCTCATACGCCAGACAAAATTCAACGAGGAGTGAGTATGTCCGCAACCACACACGGCAACACGCCGTATTACTATGTGCCCGGTCTGTCGCGGCACCCTTTCATGGCGGCCTTTGGGCTGTTCTTCGTCATTTTGGGTGCCGGCCAATGGATCAACGGTGCCGACTGGGGCAAATACTCACTGGCCTTCGGGTTGGTGTGGTGGCTGGTGGTTTTGTACCAGTGGTTCCGTGACGCTGTCACCGAGAGCGAAGGCGGCCTCTACGGGCGCAAGATCGACATCTCCTACCGCTGGAGCATGAGCTGGTTCATCTTCTCGGAGGTGATGTTTTTTGGTGCGTTTTTCACCGCGCTGTGGTGGGCGCGCAGCCACTCTGTCCCCGCCCTCGGGAGTCTGGAAAATGGCTTGATTTGGCCGAACTTCCAGGCCATTTGGCCGTCCCTGCAGGCCGGTGCTACCGCTTCGCCCGCGGGCATCGTCGAGCCCTTCCAGACTGTCGGGCCCTTCTGGCTGCCGACCATCAATACTGCGCTGCTGCTGACATCGGGCCTGACCTTGACCATCGCCCACCACGCGCTCCAAGACGGCAACCGCCCTAAGACCATCGCCTTTATGTGGCTGACGGTGCTGCTGGGCTTCGTGTTTCTGCTGGTGCAGGGCTACGAATACTTCCACGCCTACACCGAACTCAACCTCAAGCTCAGCTCCGGTATCTACGGCTCGACGTTTTTCATGCTGACCGGCTTCCACGGCTTTCACGTGTTAGTCGGTATGCTGATGCTGCTGGTGATTACACTGCGTCTGCAGAAAGGACATTTCACCAAAGAGCGCCACTTCGGGTTCGAGGGGGCGGCCTGGTATTGGCACTTCGTGGACGTGGTCTGGCTTTTCCTGTACGTGCTGGTTTACTGGTTGTGACTGACTGCTCCGGGGTCCTGGAAAGCGCCTGCGGGCGCTTTCTTCGTTCGGGCGTGGCGCGGGGCTGGGTCAGTACCCCGGCAACCCGGTCGGTTGAATCCAGCCCATCCAATGGCTGAGTATGATGAGGACAAACAGCAGGATGGACAGCCCGATGCGCACCGTCAAGGCTCGGGCCATGCGGCGTGAGCGCTGCGTGTCGCCGCTGCTGGAGTCGCCCTTCATCATCGCGACCAGCGCTGCTGCCAGACTGCCTATGATGCCGACGAATGCGACTGCGACAAGGTATTTCATGCGGGACATTATCGGATGAAGGCGCAGCGCGCGCGGCAGTTTTGGTGGGTGACCCTAGCGGCAGCAATGGGTGTGCTCGTGACGGTATCCCTGGGCGTCTGGCAGTTGGGGCGAGCGGCGAGCAAGCAAGCCTGGTTGGCCGAGCGGGCGGCACAGGCCGAACTGCCGGCTGCCGATTGGGACGCGCTGCGCGATGCGCAGGCGCGCAACGAGTTGACCGCATGGACTGGGCGCGCGGTCCGGCTGCAGGGCCGATGGATAACCGACGCCACGGTGTGGCTGGACAACCGCCCCATGGAGGGCCGGGTCGGCTTCGTGGTGGTGACACCGCTACAGCCAGAAGGCGGAGGAGCGGCGGTGCTGGTCCAGCGAGGTTGGCTGCCGCGCCGCCCTGACGACCGCCAAGCCATCCCTGCACTGTCGGCATCCGAGGGGGCGGTAACCATCGAAGGACGCCTGGCCCCGCCGCCGTCGCAGCTATTCCAACTCGGCCCTGACGCGCCGGGGCCGATCCGGCAAAATATCCAGATCGATACGTTTGCCACCGAATGGCGTCTGACGCTGCTGCCAGTGTCTGTACAACAGACGGCGCCGCCCGAAATCGCGATGGATGGAACCCCGCTGCAGCGTGCTTGGGCAACAGTGGCGGTCGAGCCGGCCAAGCACATTGGGTATGCGGTCCAGTGGTTCGGGCTCGCCGCTCTCATCTCTGTTCTTTATGTCTGGTTCCAATTCTTCTCCCCCAGGCGACGTGCACGCTGATACTGTGGCCTTGGCCCAGGCCGACGAACCTTTGACGATGACCGTGCACAGCCTGCCCACGCCAGGCCAGGGCCTGGCGCAGGACATGGCCGCCACGCGCCGTGGGCGCTGGAAGATGCTGCTGTTGTTCTTGGTCAGCGCCTCGCCTGTGATTGCGTCGTACCTTACCTACTATGTGATCCGCCCCGAAGGGCGGCGCAACTACGGCGAGCTGATCGAGCCGCAGCGCCCCTTGCCGGCTTTCAGCGGATGGGATGCTCAGGGCCAACCGGTCCCCCTGACGTCGCTGGCTCACCAGTGGCTGTTCATCAGCGTCGCAGATAGCGACTGCGATGCGCAGTGCGAACGGCATTTGTACTTGCAGCGCCAGTTGCGTGAGGGGCTGGGCAAGGACAAGGAGCGCATGGATTGGGTTTGGCTGCGCACGGGGCCGCGAGAGTTCCCGCAGCGGCTGCAGCCCGCGTTGCAGACCGCGACCGTGCTCTGGGTGGACGAGGCGCAATTGGCCACCTGGCTGCAGCCAGCACCTGGAGCCAGGCTGGCCGATCATCTGTACCTGGTGGACCCCATAGGCAACTGGATGATGCGCTTTCCCAAAGATGCCGACCCTGGGAAAATGCGGCGTGACATCGAGCGGCTGATGCGGGCGTCGAGTTCGTGGGATCGGCCTGGACGTCCGTGAGGCAATCATGCAACCGCTGTATGACTGGACGCCGGTGTTCCGGCTGATGATCGTGGGCTTGCTGCTGGCGGCCGGGCCGCTGGTGTGGGTGTGGCTGCGCAGCCGTGGGGCCAGTCCGGTCCATCGGCTTCGGGTGCTGGCAGGGCTAACACTGTTCTTGACATTCGACCTGGTGTTGTTTGGGGCCTTCACGCGCCTGACCGACTCCGGCCTGGGTTGCCCAGACTGGCCGGGTTGTTATGGTGCGGCCAGTCCGATCGGGGCTCACGCCAGTATCGCTGCGGCCCAGGCAACCTTGCCCACCGGGCCAGTGACGTTTACCAAGGCGTGGATCGAGATGATCCACCGCTATCTGGCCACAGCGGTCGGTGCGTTGATCCTGGTCATGGCTGTGGTCAGCACCGTCGAGCGCCGCCACAACCCCGCCGTGCCGGTGTTGTGGCCGTGGCTGTCGCTGCTCTGGGTATGTCTGCAAGGTGCTTTTGGGGCTTGGACGGTGACCATGAAGCTGTTCCCTGCCATTGTCACCTTGCACTTGTTGGGGGGGCTGGCGCTGCTGGCGCTGTTGCGCATACAGGCCGTGCGCTATGGCCAGGTGGACGGGGTGACGCGACAGGCGCTGCGGGTGAGCCCGCAGCTGCGCGCGGCGCTGTGGGCTCTGTTCATTGCCGTGTGGTTGCAGGTGGCGCTGGGGGGATGGGTCAGCACCAATTATGCGGTGCTGGCGTGCCGCGATTTCCCTACCTGCCAGGGCAGTTGGTGGCCGCCGATGGACTTTGCACGTGGCTTCGAGCTGTGGCGCGAGCTGGGTGCGCAGGGCAGCGGCGAGGCGTTGCCCTTTGCCGCCCTGACCGCGATCCATTTTGTGCACCGGCTGTTTGCCTATGTCGTGCTGGTCGCCCTGGTGGGTATCGCAGTGGCGCTGCGCCGCGTCGGCATGGCGGCCCATGGCCGCTGGCTGCTGGCGTTGGCCTGCTGGCAGTTGCTGACAGGGCTGAGCAACGTGGTGCTGGAGTGGCCGCTGGTGGCCGCGGTGGCCCACACGGGGGGGGCAGCGGCTCTGGTTGCCTTGCTGGCTGGCTGGTTGGCTGAAACGGTGGCGGGCCCGGCGGACGTGGTCTTGGCATCCGCGCGGTCCGCGTCGGCGCCGACTTGGCGAGAGCGTCGCGCATGAGGACGTCATCTTCTGCCGCGGCATTGCCTGTGCCCTCAACATGGCGCCAGTACTACGTGCTGATGAAGCCGCGTGTCATTCAGCTCATCGTTTTTTGTGCGCTGATCGGCATGGTGCTCGCGGTGCCCGGTTGGCCCAGCGCCGCCCAGTGGTTGACCATGGCCGTCGCATGCCTGGGCATCTGGATGGTGTCCGGCGCGGCGGCGGCCTTCAATTGCCTGATCGAGCAGCACATCGACGCTCGCATGCGCCGCACCGCCTGGCGTCCGACGGCTCGCGGCGTACTCGGTCAGCGCCAGGCGCTGGTGTTTTCGGCGTTGCTGTGCGCGGCGGGATCGGCCTTGTTGTATCTCGCCGTCAATCCGCTCACCATGTGGTTGACGCTGGCCACTTTCGTCGGATATGCGGTGATTTACACGGTGATCCTCAAGCCGCTGACACCCCAGAACATCGTCATCGGGGGGGCGTCCGGTGCCATGCCCCCGGTGTTGGGCTGGGCGGCCATGACGAACGCCGTCACCGCCGAGGCGCTGGTGCTGTTTTTGATCATCTTTTTGTGGACGCCGCCGCACTTCTGGGCGCTGGCGCTGTATCGGGTGGAGGATTACCGCCAGTCCGGCCTGCCGATGCTGCCCGTCACCCACGGCTCTGAGTTCACCCGGCTGCATATCCTGTTGTACACGCTGGTTCTGTTTGCTGCCTGCTTGCTGCCGTATCTGCTGCGTATGAATGGTTGGCTGTATTTGTTGGCTGCGCTGGGGCTCAACGCTGGATTCGTGGCGTATGCCTGGCGGCTGTGGCGGTCGTACTCCGATGCCCTGGCCCGCCAGACGTTTCGTTTTTCTCTGATCCATTTGTCGGCGCTGTTCGCAGCCATGCTGGTGGACCACTATCTGATCATGACGCCATGACCCGTCGCCGCCCCGAATCCGTACTCTCCCCATCGCCCACCGCCCGCCGCAGCGCCCTGGCCCGTCTGTGGTCCGGGGCTGGCGCGGCGGTATTGACGCTGGGCGTGGGCTGGCTCGGAGGGTGTGGTGATCGGCCCGCCGCCTTCAGCGGCATCGACATCACCGGGGCCGATTACGCGCAAGGCTTCGACCTGCCGGACCAGTACGGGCAGCGCCGCACGCTGGCGGATTTTCGCGGCAAGGTGGTCGTGGTGTTCTTTGGCTACACGCAGTGCCCCGATGTGTGCCCCACGTCGCTGGGTGAGCTGGCCGAAGCCAAGCGGCTGCTCGGTGCCGATGGCGAGCGCCTGCAGGGCATCTTCATCAGCGTGGACCCGCAGCGCGACACGCCCGAGGTCATGCAGGCCTACATGGCCAGCTTCGACCCGAGCTTTCTGGCGCTGCGGGCAACGCCCGAGGAGCTGCCCGCGCTGGCCAAAGCCTTCAAGGTTTATTACAAAAAGGTCGAGGGCCAAACCCCAACCAGCTACACCATGGACCACTCGGCGGGCAGCTATGTGTACGACACCCTGGGGCGCGTGCGCCTGTACCACCGCTATGGCAGTGGGGCACAGGCCCTGGCAGAGGATGTGCGGCGGTTGCTGCGCGAGGCAGGGTGAGGGGATGGTACTTGGTCGGCTAAGATAGAGCGGCTGAGTTTGTTGACAGACAGGAACCCAGGAGCCCGCCGTGTCCACTGATTCGAATCTGGTGCAGTTTGCAACAGCCGCCGCATGGCTGCCCGGCCGTGTTGCAGTTTGGCCACGGCGCCGCTGGCTGCTGGCCGCGGGTGCGCTGCTGGCAAGTGCCACAGTGCGGGCCCAGGAGCGCCGGGTGCTGACCTTGGGTATCGTGCCCTATCTCACCGCGCGTCGCCTGGCTGAGCTGTACGAGCCACTGCGCGCATTTTTGGAACGCGAATTGGGGCGGCCTGTGGCGTTGGAGACGGCGCCATCGTATGTGGCCTACCACGCGCGCTGCGCCGCAGGCCATTACGATGTGATCGCTACCAGTCCCGGCTTGGGTCGCATCGCGGAGCAGGAGCAAAGCTACGTTCCGCTGGCGCGGCCATTGACAGATCTGGAGCCGCTGCTGGTGGTGCCAAACGATTCACCGCTACACGGCGTGCAGGAACTGCGTGGCAAGGTGATCGCGACCTCCGACCCGTTGGCCACGCTAACGCTGGCTGCACGCCGATTTCTGAGCGAGGCGGGGTTGCCCCCTGGCAGCGCGGTCACCGTGCGTGCTATGGGCACTCACGCCAACTCGTTGGCGGCGCTGCTCCACGGTGAAGCGGTGGCGGCCATCATCTCGGTCACGGGACTCAAGCAGATGGGTGCCGACTGGGCTGATCGGGTGCGTGTGCTCGCGCGTGTGCCACCCACCCCGCCTTTGCTGTACATGGCGCATCGGCAACTGGGGGATGAGACCGTGACGCGCCTGCAGCGCAATCTGATGCACTTTGGCAACGAGTCCCCTCAGGGGCGAGATATGATGGGCCGCTTGGGGCACAATGGTTTGCGGGCGATTGCCCCAGCAGATCTTGCGGCGCTGGACCCCATCGCGGCCGACCTGCGGCGGCTGCTCGCGGCGCTATGAAGGTCGGGCTCCGTTCGCTGCGCTGGCGGCTGATGTCAGCAGTGCTGTTGGTTCATCTGCTGGTATTCGGCGTGTTGATTTGGATGGCGCAGCAGAGCCTGACTGAATATACCGAGGCGCAAGTGCTGCGCAGAGCGCGCATGCTCGAAGTCGAGCTGACTGCGGCGCTGTCCTCCCCTATCATCGAGCGCGACTATGTGACGCTGGCCGAGATCGTGCGCGAGTTGGTCTCGGTGGCCGAGGTGGCGTACCTCGTGGTCGAGGACGCGGGGGGGCATGTGCTTGCCGAGGCTTCTGCGCCTGCGACGCAGGGGCAATCGACCGCCACAGTGCGCGATTTCACCATGCGCATCGGCGCGTCGCGGGTGCGCATGGGTCTGGATATGGCCAGTGCAACCCAAGCATGGCGCGAGTTTGGCCGGGCAGGGGCCGCCTGGGCGGCACTGGCGGCACTGGCGGCGGCTGGCCTAATCGGCGTGGCAGCCTTCCGGTTGACCTGGCGCATCAAGCGGCTGGCCAGCGTGGCCGACAAGCTGGCGCGGGGTGACCTGCTGGCTCGCGCCCCGGTCCGCGCCGATGGCGATGAGCTGGACAGGCTCGGCTGCGCGTTCAATGCCATGGCATGTGAGTTGAGCGAACGCATCCAGTCGCTGGAGCAAGCGCGACACCAGACGGCAGATGCGCTGAACGAAGTCAAGGCAGAGCGCGCGCGCATGGTGGCGCTCATCGAGGCAATGAGCACAGGTGTGTTGTTCGTCGATCGCCTCGACCGCGTGCTGCATCTGAACGAGTCGCTGCGCCGGATGTGGATGATAGCTGCGCACCCGCCGGTGATTGGTCAACGCGCGACGGATTTGCTGGCGCGCTCGGGTGGACGATTGGCGCAACCCGATCACTTCTCGCGGCTGGTGCTGCATGTACCGGGCACGCAGGAGGTGTCGGATTCCACCGAACTGGTGATGAACGACGGCCGGGTTATCGTGCAGGCATGCCGTCCGGTGCGAGATTCAGAGGGGCGTTTGCTCGGGAGGCTGTGGCTGTACGAAGACGTCACGCAAGAGCGGCGCAACGCAGAACAGCTGATCTATCTGGCCGAGCGCGATGGCTTGACCGGGCTGTACAACCGGCGTCGCTTCGATGAAATGCTCGAACGCGCGCTGTTGGATGCCAGACGACGCCAGTCACGCTGCGCATTGTTGCTGTTTGACCTGGACGAGTTCAAGCATCTGAACGACCACTTTGGTCACCGCGCTGGCGATGCCCTGCTGGTGCGTGTGGCCAACGAATTGTCCACTGTGGTGCGGCGCAACGAAGTGCTGGCGCGGCTAGGGGGGGACGAGTTTGCGCTGCTGGTACAGGATCTCGAACGCATTGAGGAGGCGGAAAACCTTGCCGAGCGCGTGGTGCGCGCGGTGGCACGGCTGCCGTTTGCGTTTGATGGGCGTTCGCTGCGCATCACCGCCAGCCTTGGCATTGCGGTCTTTCCTGACCATGCCGATAGCCTGGCTGAGCTGGTGGCAGCGGCCGATATGGCGATGTATCACGCCAAGAGTGCTGGCAAGAATGGATGGCGGCTCTACGACGGCCAGACTGACCCCAGCGCGGTCGAACGGCTGGGTTGGAGCGAGCGCATCGAGCGCGCGCTGGCCGAGGACTTGTTCGAGCTGCACTTTCAAGGGATCCATGGCCCGGACGGACGGCTGTTGCACGTGGAAGCACTGCTGCGTATGCACGACCCTGAATCCGGGCAGCTGGTCAGCCCCCAGCACTTCATCGCCCCAGCCGAAAAGACTGGGCGGATCGTCGAGATCGACCGCTGGGTGGTGCAGGCCGCGGCGCGCACACTGGCTCGCTATCCGGCATTGCCCGGGGTGGCGGTCAATCTGTCGGGGCGCACCTTGGCCGAGGTGCGCTTTACGGCCTTTGTACTCGATACACTTGAGCGTCACGGCGTGGCACCACAACGGATGCTGCTCGAGGTGACCGAGACGACCGCGATCTCGGACATGCACGACGCCAACCGGCTGCTGGAAGTGATGCGACCGGCCGGCTGTCGTGTCTGCCTCGACGATTTCGGCGCTGGGTTTTCATCGTTTGCGTATTTGAAACACCTACCCGCCGACGTTATCAAGATAGACGGCCTGTTTGTGCGCAACGTGGTCAACAGCCGAGAGGACCGGCTGTTGGTGCAGGCCATCGTCAGCGTAGCACATGGACTGGGCAAATCGACGATTGCCGAGTTCGTCGAGGACGAGGCCACCGTTCGGGTGCTGTCTGAACTCGGCGTCGAGGCGTTCCAAGGCTACCATTTTTCCAAGCCGACGCCAGAGCTGGCGTCGCTGCTGGCACCGTCTGATTTGCCAGGATCAGGGCTTCGCTCAGCGGTCGCTTCTGCGGTTTAACAGGCCGTTGAAAAAGTGTTCATCAAAGCAGCTGAGGGTTGGCCTGTGTCGGTTTTCAACCGGCTGGAGGCGTATTTAGTGCCCTTGGCAGCCCTTGGCAGCCCTTTTCGGGGCCTGTTGCAACCCCCTTTTGCCCATTTCGGGCGCACTGGGGCCCCATGTCACGCATGATGC
>CALEDU010000042.1 GCA_937949455.1 uncultured Tepidimonas sp.
GGCGCGACCAGCACGCTGTCGCGGTGGGCGGTCCACTCCACTTCAGTGGATTCGGCGTGTTGAGCGGTCAGCGTCTCGCCCGGCGCCACTGGGCGCCGCAGCACCCAGCCGGGTCCCCAGACGCGCACATGAATCGGCAGAAAGACATTCCATGCCACTGGCCCGTCGGTGCAACGCAGCCCGATGCGGCTGCGGCCCCACAACCGGGTGCCGGGGGGCAGATGGGGTTCCACCCGCTGGCAGGGGGCCAAGCGCAGGCGGCTGTCCAGGGTGCCCACTTCGATCTCTGCCCGCAGCGGCACGGGCAGGGCACCCTCGCGCAATTGATCCATCACCTCGCCGTTGAGCCATTGGCCGATTTGCGCGCGCCACGGGGCGGAGCCCAATTCCGCCGCAGCGGGCGGCGGGGTCTGCGCGTGTGACAGGCCAGCGCCCCACCACACGGCGACGGCCGCCAAGCCGGCTGCCATCGCTTGCCGCCAGCGTGTAGGGGAGGATAGGGCCAAGCAGATCACAGACCCACTGTAGACCAACGGCCCCCGCGCAATCGCCCGAAATGCGCAGCCCTGCGGGCGCTTATTGCGGCTTTGTGCGCCCTCAAGTTTTTGACAATGCGCTCAACGAACGACGGGATCGCGACACCGCCCGGATCCTCCTTCGGATGCACGTTCCTTTTCGTCACGCCCACTGCCGAGGCCGCTATGTTGAACCGACTGACCGAGCGCATGGACCTGCTGGGGCAGGCTCTGCAGTTGCGCGCCTACCGCCAGCAGGTCATCGCGAGCAATATCGCCAACGCCGAAACCCCGGGCTACATCGCGCGGGATTTCGATTTTCGCTCTGCCCTGCAAGCGGCGCGCGCCGCCGCTCAGCGCTCGTCCCCGTCGGCCAACGACGGGCTGGCGGGCAGCGATCCGCGACACCTGCGCACGGTGGTGCACAGTGCAGCGGGCGTGATCGATCGGGCCAAGCTCGCCTACACCGTGCAGACCCAGCCGTCGCTGGACCAAAACAGCGTGGATCTGGACCAGCAGCGCGCCAACTTCGTCGACAACGCCGTTCAGTACGAATCCACGCTGCGTTTCATCAACGGGCATGTCAAGACCATGCTCAGCGCCATCCAAGGCCAGTGATTCGGAGCTTGCCATGTCCATGTTTCGCATCTTCGATGTCTCGGGCAGCGCAATCAGCGCCCAGGCCCAGCGCCTCAATACCGTGGCCAGCAACCTGGCCAACGCCGATGCGGTGGCCGGCCCCGACGGGCAGGCCTACAAGGCGCGGCAGGTGGTGTTCCAGACCGTACCGATGGGCGAGCCCGCGTCGGCGGGGGTCAAAGTCAAGACGGTGGTGGAAAGCGAGGCACCCAACCGCCGCGTCTACAACCCGCACCATCCCAGCGCCGATGCACAGGGCTATGTGACCTATTCCAATGTCAACCCGGTGGAGGAGATGGTCCACATGATCGCCACTGCCCGCTCGTACCAAAACAATGTGGAGGTCATGAACACAGCCAAGTCGCTGTTGTTGAAGACCCTGCAGATGGGGCAGTGACGCCCCCTAGCCGAGGACAGACGCCATGTTCATGACCCCTTTGAGCAGCAGCGAGATCGACGCCTACAACGCCCGTGGTGGCGCGCAGGCCGACCAAACCGACCCCAAGGCGGCGCAGGAGCGGTTTCTCAAGCTCTTCGTCGCCCAGCTCAACAACCAGGATCCGCTCAATCCGCTGGACAACGCCCAGATGACCACCCAGATGGCGCAGATCAACCAAGTGGTGGGCCTGCAGCAGGTCAACGAGACGCTCAAGAGCCTGGCCACCCAGTTTGGCATGGTCAGCAGCATTCAGGGTGCCCAGCTCGTGGGCCGCGAGGTGGCCAGCGAAGGCAACGGTTTGGTGGTATCCGACGGCAAGGCGCGCGGCGCATTCAACCTGGCGGGTGCCGCTGACCGCGTGAATGTCGAGATTTTGGACAGCGCCGGCGCGGTGCTGGGCACTGTCGATTTGGGCGGCCGTGGGGCGGGGCTGCAAACCTTCGAGTGGCCGCTGGGTACGGTCGACCCGAGCCGCGTGGCCACGCTGCGCGTGACCGCTACAGGTGGCGGGCAGTCCATTGCCGCCACACCGCTGGCGCTGCACAAGGTGCAGTCCGTGGGCTTGGTCGAGGGAGCGTTGCGCCTGCGCACGGACGGTGGTACCCTGGCTTATGACCAGGTCTTGGCCTTTCTTTGATCCCTTAGTTGATTGCCCGACGAGGAGCACACCATGAGTTTCGGAACCGGTCTGTCTGGATTGAATGCCGCCAGCAAGAACCTCGATGTCATCGGCCACAACATCGCCAACGCCAACACCACCGGCTTCAAGAACCAGCGCGCAGAATTTGCCGAGATGTATGCGATGTCGCTCGGAGCGACAGGGGGGAGCAATGGCGGCATAGGCGTCAGCGTCGCGAGTGTCGCGCAGCTCTTCACCCAGGGCAACCTCAAAATCACGGGCAACAATCTGGATTTCGCGATCAATGGTGAAGGCCTGTTCAAGGTTCGTATGACCGATGGTTCGGTGTCCTACACCCGCAACGGCGAGTTCAAGCTGGATAAAGATGGCCGCATCATCACCAACAATGGGGCACGCTTGCAGGGCTATCTGCCGACGGCACCCGGAGGGCCGATACCGATGGGTGTGACAGCGGATTTGGTGCTACCGACCGGCTCGGTGGTGGCACCGCGCGAGACAGGCTCATCGACCACGAACCCTGGGATCCAGCTCTCGGCCAATTTGCCGGCGGATGCGCCCCCCTTTACTGCACCTATTCCGACGCCACTGACGAGTGATCTCAAAAAGTACGGGACGGTTATCACCCTATATGACCAACAGGGCAATGGGATTCCTTTTCAGCTCTATTTTATTAAGACGGCAGCCAATACCTGGCAAGTGGTTGGCCGTATGGACGGTGCAAGCCCCTATCAAGCATCGTTGGGAACCGTGAACTTTGACGCGGCAGGCCAGGTCACCGGTACTCCTACCCTGTCTATTCCGGCAGGTGCCATAGCGGCTAACAATTATTCCCCTGGCGTGCCGTCAGCAAATTTCCCAAGTGCTGCAATAGCGATTAACATCGGCTCCACAGGTGCCTGGACGTTGACCCAATACGGCAGCCCGTTTTCGGTTTACGATCTCAAGCAAGATGGCTATGCCCCGGGTGAGTTGTCGTCCATTGTAGTGAGCGAACAGGGGGTCATCACCGCCCGTTATTCGAACGGGGTCTCGCAGGACGCTGGACAGGTGGCGCTGGTGCGTTTTCGTAATCTGCAAGGGCTGGAGCCAATCAATGGCGGCTACTGGCGTGAGACATTTGTCTCCGGCCAGCCAATCGAGGGCCAACCCCTGACAGGGCGCTTTGGCTCGATTCGTCAGAATGCTTTGGAGGAGTCCAATGTCGACTTGACGCAGGAGCTGGTCAACATGATCGTGGCGCAGCGGCATTACCAGGCCAATGCGCAGACGATCAAGACGCAGGACCAGGTGCAGCAGACCCTGGTCAATCTGCGCTGAGGTCGCGAGGGGTAAGTCATGGACCGCGTCATCTACACCACGCTGTCCGGGGCGTCCGCGGCGATGCAGCGGCATCAGGTCATCGCGCACAACCTGGCCAATGTCACCACGACCGGCTTTCGGGCCGAGCTCTCGACGTTTCGCGCGGTGCCCCTGCGGGGCGAGGGGACGACGACGCGGGTGCATGCGCTGGAGGCAACGCCAGGCTACCTGGACAAGACGGGGCCGATGCAAAACACCGGGCGTGCGCTGGATGTGGCCGCGGTGGGCAACGCCTTCTTCGCCATCCAGGCCTTGGATGGCACCGAGGCCTATACCCGCGCTGGCGCATTGCAGGTGAATGCGCAGGGCAACTTGGTCGGCTTCAATGGCCTGCCGATGCTGGGCACGGGGGGTGCGCCGCTCACCATCCCCGAGGGGGCGCAGGTGCGCATCGGGCGCGACGGTACCGTCACTGCCAAGGTCGGTGAGCAAGCCCCGCAGGAGGTCGGACGCCTGAAGCTGGTGACCCCGGAGGCGGGCCAAAAATTGGTGCGTGGAGAGGACGGGCTATTCCGGGGCGGCGACGGTCAGCCCCTGCCGGCCGACCCAAACGCCTCGCTGGTTGATGGCATGCTGGAGGGCTCCAATGTCGATCCCATCCAGGCCATGGTGGACATGATCGCCGCCACCCGCCAGTACGAAGTGCAAATGCGGATGTTGCAAAACGCCGAGAAGAATGACCAGAGCGCCGCACAGTTGCTCAGCCTCAACGCCTAAAAGCTCGCTCGCCCATTCCTTTGAACCGGAGAGACCACCATGATCAATTCGCTGCACATCGCCAAGACGGGCATGCAGGCCCAGCAGACGCAGCTGGATGTCATCTCGCACAACTTGGCCAATGTGGCCACCGCCGGCTTCAAGCGCAGCACGGCGCTGTTCGAGGACCTGATCTACCAAAACCTGCGGCAAGTGGGTGGCAACGCTGCCGAGAATGCCGAGCTGCCCACCGGACTGCAAATCGGCCTGGGGGTGCGCACCGTAGCCACGGCCCGGACCTATACCCAGGGCAATCTGCAGCAAACCGACAACAATCTGGACGTGGCGATCAACGGCAACGGGTTTTTTCGCGTCACCATGCCTGACGGCAGCACCGCCTATACGCGCGATGGCAGCTTCAAGCTCAACGCCGAGGGGCAGTTGGTGACCAACCAGGGTTATCCGTTGGCCGATGCCGTCCAGGTGCCGCCCAACGCGCGTGCCCTGACCATTGGCAAGGACGGCACGGTGACCGCCACCGTGGGCGACGCCGTGCAGACCATTGGACAGATCACATTGGCGCAATTCATCAACCCCGCAGGGCTGGAGCCAACGGGACAAAATTTGTTCCGCGAGTCGCAGGTGTCGGGTGCACCCATCGAAGGGCCCCCGGGGGCGGACGGTTTCGGACAGACGCTGCAAGGC
>CALEDU010000043.1 GCA_937949455.1 uncultured Tepidimonas sp.
TGCTGGCCGGGCAGGAGGGCAAAATCGGCAGCAAAAAAGGCGGTGCCGCCCGCTGACGCAGCGGGTTAGCGCTGCAGCGCCCTGCGCGAGAGCTGGAGCAATCGCGGATGGTTGAGCCGCACTCGCACCGTCGTGGTCTGCAGTGCGGCTTCGATGGCGGTGGTCTCCTTGCCCGTGTCGATCAGCGCGGGCTCGGGCACCGGGTGACCTGCGGCGTCGAGCACGGCGCACACCCATGGCTCGCCCGGTCGGCCTGAGCGGCGCAGCACCACGGCCACCTGCCCATCGACCAGCCGTACGAAGGTTCCCGGCGGGCAAATGCCCAGCGTCTGCAGCAGCGCACGCCCGATGGCGTCCGGCTGTGCACTGGATTGGGCCAACAGGGTGCGGGCGGAGTCGGTCGGATTGCGTCCTGGCCGCGTCTCGCGCGGGCTGACCAAGGCGGAGTAACGGTCTATGCGCTGCAGCAGCCGCACCGCCAGATCGCGGCTGTCTTCATCGTGGTGCTGCTCCACGATATCCAACCAACGCGCATCGCGTACCCCGCATTCGCGCAGGCACTGCGCGCCGCGCGCCGCGTGGGTGTCGATCAGGGCCCGCTGCTCCTTGGTCGGCGGGTGGGGCTGCGCGGCCAGGGCATCTTGCAGCCGCGTCATGCCGATATTCATGGTCAGCGCGGCTCGCTCCAGTGCTGCGGCATCTTGGGCTGACACGCCCACCGCCGCACCCAGCAGTCGGCACATGGCCCAGCACGCCATCGCGTGCGAGGTGCTGTAGCCAATCGAGGTGGAGGCCGCGAGCTGAAACAGCCAGTACAGCGCGGCGTCTTCGTCTGTCGCCAGCAGGATCTCGACATCGGCCCGCAGTTGCTCCAGGCGGGGCAGAAAGTCCGTGAAGCGTCGCGGGGCGGACAGCAGCGCCGCCAGTTGCGTCTCTAGGTCCGTCCAGCGGACCATCCAATCCAGCATCGCGCTGTGGGCGTGCGCATGTGGGGCGGTCAAGGCCATGATGGGGTGCAGAGGGGCGGCGCAGCAAACCGGGGCGCGCGTGTCGCTCAGGCGTTGCGGACTCAGTCGCGGAAATTTTCGAAACTCAGGGGCAACTGAGCCATCTCTTTGCGGATGAGCGCGATGGCCGCTTGCAGATCGTCACGCTTGGCCCCGCTGACGCGCACGGCATCGCCCTGGATGGAGGCCTGCACTTTGAGCTTGCTGCCCTTGATGAGCTGTTGGATCTTCTTGGCATCCTCGGTGGCGACGCCACTGCGTACTCGAAAAACCTGCTTGACCTTGTCGCCACCGACCTTCTCGACCTTGCCCGGATCCAGAAAGCGCACATCGACCTGGCGTTTGGTGAGCTTGTTGCGCAGAATATCCTCCACCTGCTGGAGCTGGAAGTCGCTGTCGGCGTGCACGATGATGTCCTGGTCCTTGAGCTCCACCGAGGCGGACGAGCCTTTGAAGTCGAAACGGGTGCCGATCTCGCGCTGCGTTTGCTCGACAGCGTTCTTCACTTCGACCAGGTTGGGCTCGAGCACGGTATCGAACGATGGCATGCGGGGTTCCTTTGGGGGCATGAAGGGGTTTGCGACAATCCGCGCATGGTAGTCGAGAACCACGTGCCGTTGCAGCCCCTCAATACCTTTGGTATCGCGGCGCGCGCGCATCGTTTGGCGCGCATCCGTGGCGAAGGCGAAGTGTTGACCCTCGTGCGCCACCCGGACTGGCGTTGGCAGGACAGCTTTATCCTGGGCGGGGGCAGCAACATAGTGCTGACTGGCGATCTGCGCCAACTGGTGCTGAAGGTGGAAATCCCTGGGCGGCGTCTTTTGCACGAGGATGGGCGCGGCTGGCTGGTGGAGGCTGGCGCTGGCGAGCCCTGGCATGCGTTTGTGGACTGGACACTGCAGCAGGGCTGGCCCGGCCTGGAAAACCTGGCCCTCATCCCCGGCACGGTCGGAGCAGCCCCGGTGCAAAACATCGGTGCCTATGGGGTCGAGCTGCAAGACCACTTTCACTCTCTTGATGCGATCGACCTGGAGACGGGTGAACGCTTGACCTTGCGGCACGAGCACTGCGCCTTTGGTTACCGCGACTCGGTGTTCAAACACGAGCGCGCAGGCGCGCGCGGCATGGGGCTGAGGGGCCGGGCGTTGATTACCCGCGTGCGTTTCTGGCTGCCGCGCCAGTGGCGCCCCCACCTGGGATATCACGACTTGGAGCGCAAAGTGGCCGAGACCGGCATCACCCAGCCGACGCCACGTCAGGTATTCGACTGGGTGTGCGAGATTCGCCGAGCCAAACTGCCCGATCCCGCTCTCATTGGCAATGCGGGCAGTTTTTTCAAGAATCCCACCGTCACCCCGGAGCAGTGCGCCGACATCATTGGCCGTGATCCCAAGGTGGTGCACTATCCCATGCCTGATGGCACGGTCAAGCTGGCTGCCGGTTGGCTGATCGACGCCTGCGGTTGGAAGGGCAAGACCGTCGGCCACGCCGGCGTGTACGACAAGCAGGCCTTGGTGTTGGTCAACCGCGGCGACGCCGAGCACCCCTGCACCGGCGGGGAGGTGATGACCCTGGCACGGCTGATCCAGACCAGTGTGTACGAGCGCTTCGGGATCCGCCTAGAGCCTGAGCCGGTGGTGATCTGAGAATTCTCCAGCCCGATGACCGTAAAGCATGCTAGGTCGGTGCTGAGCGACGTTAACAATCAAGTGCAACATATTTGGCGTCATGTCCCGGATGATTGTGTGGTCGCTTCTGGAGCAAGTCCGGTCTTCGCTGATGCCATTCTTTCATGGCCTGCATGGGCGTGCGGGCATGAAGGGCAGCCTGGGGCAGATGATGGTTGTAGAGCCAAGCGTATCGCAAAAGGGTTTGCTCCAGGTCGCAGCCACTGCAGCAGTGATGGCTGCGCAGTGCGGATGCGCACCGGGCAGGCCTTGGCCGCCTGCGGCTGCAGCGCCCGCAGGTTGCTCACCCCGTGGCGGCGCAGGCAGCGTCCAGCCCTGAGCTCAAGACGGTCATGGGCGACACACCGTAGCGATCGGCCAGCGTCTGGATCGACTCGTTGCTGGCGGCAATCTCGGCGCGGATCGCCGGCGTGGTACGCGCCAGCTTGTGCAGCCGTACGATCATGATTGCGCTCCTTCGGATGAGACCTTACCGGCTGCTCCCGCGCCTTGCAGCAGCTCTTGCAGGATGCTGCGCGCCAGCAGGTATC
>CALEDU010000044.1 GCA_937949455.1 uncultured Tepidimonas sp.
CGAGAAGGCCAGAGGCGACGCCAAAAAGGCCCGCTGCAGGCTTTCACCCTTGAAGTTGTAGTAGGCCCCTTTGCCGCCCGGCGGCTGGAACCACACGAGCTGATGGCGCCGTCCCGCATTGACGAACTCGGCCCCCAGCAAACGCCCGTAGCGCAGGACTTCGCCGTCCGCCTCCAGCGCCTCGTATACCACCTGGAAGGTATCACCAGCGCGCAGGTCACGCCGGAAGTCGATCTCGCCAGAGAACAGGTCGGCAAGCTGCGAGGCAATGGCGTCGGGCAGGCGTGCTGCGTCCGTGGCGGCAAAGAGCGAGGTGCGAATGGTACCGCTGGCCAGGCGCACCGAGGGTGCCAGCGCAGGGTTTTCCAAGCGAGAACGCCAGGTATGGCCGTCGCGCTCCACGGCCAGCCGATGGTAGGTCGGGCTGTCGTCGCGCGGCAACCAGCGCACCGTCAGCCGCAGCAACCGTCCGTCGTCGTCCACCTCGGCGCTGACCAGCTTGCCAGGCCGGCCGCGCCAGATGTCGGCCGCCTGCCGGTCGTGGCGCAAGAAATTGGCTGCCTCGGGGTCCTGAACGCCCAGGCGCTGCAACAGGGTGGCCAGGGTATCGTCGCGGCGGGTGACGTCGGTGCGGTAAAGAATGAAAGGGACCGCCGGGGCGCTGGCCCCAGGGGCGGCAAGGGCGACATCCACGGCTTCGGTGAGCTCACGCCGTGGCAGGTCGTCGACGGCCGCGTCGAGCGACCCGGTGCCAAAAGCCGTCACCCCAGTGCCCAGCAACAGCGCACCTAGGGCAGCCATGACCCGGCGGGGGTGGCGCTGCAGCCAGCGCTGCCATGTGTGTAACCGTTCAATCATGCTGTATCCGGTGGGCGGGTGGGCTGCACACGACAACACCACCCATGCCGCAGCACCTGTCGGACAGGCCCGCGGGGCGTGCATGGAGGAGAAACGTCTGCCGACTACAATCCGGGCAATCGCATGGCGATTGAGCAAGGCTGCGCCCATCTCGACGGTCGAGCGGCTTTCAGTATACCCGCCGCGCGGCTGCTGTCATCTGTACAAACCCCATGAACATTCCTACAGTACCTGCTGCGGAGGCGACCGAGGATGCGCTGCAGGGCGTCTCCGATGCCGTGCGCGCCGCGCTGGCCGTCACCCTGCGCGGCTGCGAGGAACTGCTGCCGGTGGCCGACTGGGTGCGCAAGCTGCGCCGCAGCGAGGCCACGGGCCTGCCGCTGCGCATCAAGCTGGGGCTGGACCCCACCGCGCCGGACATCCACCTGGGCCACACCGTGGTGCTGAACAAAATGCGCCAGCTGCAGGACCTGGGGCACACGGTGATCTTCCTCATTGGTGATTTCACCAGCCTGATCGGCGACCCATCTGGCCGCAACAGCACGCGCCCGCCGCTGACCCCCGAGCAGATCAAGGCCAACGCCGAGACCTACTACAAACAGGCCAGCTTGGTGCTGGACCCGGCCAAGACCGAGATCCGCTACAACAGCGAGTGGAGCGACGCGCTGGGCGCGCGCGGCATGATCCAGCTGGCGGCCAAGTACACCGTGGCGCGCATGATGGAGCGCAACGATTTTCACCAGCGCTTCACGGCGGGCACGCCCATCAGCGTGCACGAGTTTTTGTATCCGCTGATGCAGGGCTACGACTCGGTGGCGCTGAAGGCCGATCTGGAACTGGGCGGCACCGACCAGAAGTTCAACCTGCTCGTGGGTCGCCACTTGCAGGCCGAGTACGGGCAAGAGCCGCAGTGCATTCTGACCATGCCGTTGCTGGAGGGGCTCGATGGCGTGGAGAAGATGTCCAAGTCCAAGGGCAACTACATCGGTATCACCGAGGACGCCAACACCATGTTTGCCAAGGTGCTGTCGATCAGCGACGAGCTGATGTGGCGCTGGTACACGCTGCTGTCGTTCAAGTCCGAGGCCGAGATCGACGCGCTGCGGCGCGAAGTGGCGCAAGGGCGCAACCCCAAAGAGGTGAAAGTGATGCTGGCCAAGGAGATCACGGCCCGCTTTCACAGCCCGGCGGCGGCCGAGGCGGCCGAGCAGGACTTTCACCTGCGCAGCAAGGGCGGTGTGCCGGATGAGATTCCAGACGTCGACCTGTCACTGGGCGAAGGCGGTGCCCCCTTGGGCATTGCCGTGGTGCTCAAGCAGGCCGGGCTGGCGCCGTCCAGCAGCGAGGCCAACCGCCTGATCGACGGTGGCGGTGTGCGCGTGGATGGCAGCGCGATCAGTGACAAGGGCCTCAAGCTCGGGGTGGGCACCTATGTGGTGCAGGTGGGCAAGCGCCGGTTTGCCCGCGTGACCCTGGCTTGACACGCCAGCGCTCGATCTTTCAGCCATGAACGCGGTTTGGCATCGTCTGACGCCCCAGCGGCTGCTCGCGGACTCGGTGGGGGTGGCGCTGGCGACCATCTCGCTCAAGACGCTGGCGTGGTGGATCACCGATTCGGTCGGACTGCTGTCCGATGCGATGGAGTCGGTGGTCAACCTGGCCAGCGCCATGTTCGGTCTGTGGATGGTGACGGTGGCGGCGCGCCCGGCCGACGACGAGCACCCCTACGGCCACCACAAGGCGGAGTACTTTTCCTCGGGCTTCGAGGGCATTCTGATCATCATCGCTGCGCTGGGCATCGTCTGGGCGTCGCTGGGGCGGTTA
>CALEDU010000045.1 GCA_937949455.1 uncultured Tepidimonas sp.
ATGTCGGTCTGCGAACTGTTGGACAGCTCGATCTTGGCCTTTTCCGCGGCCTCCTTCAGCCGCTGCAGAGCCAGCACGTCCTTGGTCAGGTCGACGCCCTGTTCCTTCTTGAACTCGGTGATGATGTAGTCGATGATGCGCTGGTCGAAGTCCTCACCTCCCAGGAAAGTGTCACCATTGGTGGACAGCACCTCGAATTGCTTTTCGCCATCGACGTCGGCGATCTCGATGATCGAGATGTCGAAGGTGCCGCCGCCCAAGTCGTACACAGCGATCTTGCGGTCACCTTTGCCGGCCTTGTCCAGGCCGAAGGCCAGCGCGGCGGCAGTCGGCTCGTTGATGATGCGCTTGACTTCCAGCCCAGCGATGCGGCCGGCGTCCTTGGTGGCCTGGCGCTGCGCGTCGTTGAAGTAGGCCGGCACGGTGATGACGGCCTCGGTCACGGGCTCGCCCAGGTAGTCCTCGGCGGTTTTCTTCATCTTACGCAGCACTTCGGCACTGACCTGCGGCGGGGCAAGCTTCTGACCGCGCACTTCCACCCAGGCGTCGCCGTTGTCGGCCTTGACGATTTTGTAGGGCATCAAATCGATGTCCTTCTGGACCTCTTTCTCCTCGAACTTGCGGCCGATCAGACGCTTGACGGCAAACAGCGTGTTCTTCGGATTGGTCACGGCCTGCCGTTTGGCAGGCGCGCCGACGAGAATCTCGCCATCTTCCATGTACGCCACGATCGAGGGCGTGGTGCGCGCGCCTTCGGAGTTTTCAATGACTTTAGGGGTGCTGCCCTCCATGATGGCCACGCACGAATTGGTGGTGCCCAAGTCGATGCCAATAATCTTACCCATGTGATGCTCCTGATCGGTTCTGAATCGAGGGAATACGAAACTGTTTTGGAATATGGGGGTGGCTATGCGCCATTCAAGAGCCGTCTCACGCCGTCACTGGGACGCCGCGACAGTCACCAAGGCGGGGCGCAGCACGCGCTCGGCCATCAGGTAACCCTTCTGCAGCGTGCTGACCACGGTGTTGGCCGGCTGGTCGGCCGGTACCATGCTGATGGCCTGATGTTGGTGTGGATCGAAGCGCGCTCCGGCAGCCGGTGCAATGGGTGTGACCTTGTGGCGTGCCAGGGCGGAGAGCAACTGCTGCAGCGTCGCTTCAGCCCCTTCACGGATCTGTTGCAGTGTGGCCTCCTGCACGGCAAGCCCGGCCTCCAAGCTGTCCACCACCGGCAACAGGCTCTCGGCAAAGGACTCGACGGCGAACTTGCGCACCTTGGCGATTTCCTCCTCGGCACGCCGGCGGGCATTGTCGGCATCGGCCAGCGCGCGCAAAAGCTGGTCGTTGAGTTCTGCATTGCGCTGGCGCAACTGGTCCAGCTCAGCCTGCAGATTGGCCACGGCCGCGTCCTGTCCAGCGGACGACGAGGTGGACGCATTGGTGTCTGGGGTGGGGGTCGATGGATTTTCAAGATTCGTCATGGTCGTCGTCATGGTCGTTGAGCGAGAGGCGTTCGACAGCCTTCAAAACAAATTGGGATGCGTGGCGGCAGTTCAAGGGGGCCGGCAGGGATCGTGTCAGGATCGATAGCGAAGGAGGCAGGCAGATGAAATTGTTCCGTCATGGGGCGTCTGGCAACGAACGCCCAGGTATGCTGGATGCGCGGGGGGTGCGGCGCGACCTGTCCGGGGTGATCGGCGATCTGGCCCCACACACGCTGGGGGCGGATGCCCTGGCCCGGTTGGCGCGCCTCGATCCCGACCGGCTGCCCGAGCTGGACCCGTCCGAGCGATTGGGCCCCTGCGTGGGGCAGATCGGCAATGTGATCGCCATTGGCCTCAATTATGCCGACCACGCGGCCGAAGCCGGCCTGCCCATCCCAAAGCAACCCATCGTCTTTAGCAAGCACACGGCGGCGGTGGTCGGTCCGCACGACGACGTCTGGTTGCCGCCGGGAGCACAAAAGCTGGATTGGGAGGTCGAGCTGGCGGTGATAATCGGCCAGCTGGCGTGGCATGTGGCGCCAGAAGTCGCGCTGCAACACGTCGCCGGCTACTGTTTGGCCAACGACGTGTCCGAGCGCGCCCACCAGATCGACATGGAGGGGCAGTGGATCAAGGGCAAGAGCTATCCGACGCATTGTCCCTTGGGCCCCTGGCTGGTGACGGCCGACGAGATCCCCGATCCGCAGGCAGTGGACTTGTGGCTGGACGTCAACGGGACACCGCGCCAGCGGGGCAACACCCGCACCATGATTTTTGGTGTGGCGCAGATCGTCAGTTACCTTAGCCGCTTCATGCGGCTGCTGCCGGGCGATGTGATTTTGACCGGCACGCCCCCCGGAGTGGGCATGGGCCAGCGTCCGCCGGTGTACCTCCAGGTGGGGGACGTCGTTACGCTGGGCAGCCCGGTGTTGGGCGAGCAGCGCCAGCGCATTGTCGCGGCGCCCGTGCCGACCTGAGCGGCACCCCAGCCCGGGGTGGTCCGCCGTGCGGAGCAGGCAATGGCACTTGCCGACCGCTGCGGGTGGGCTTGTGATGGCTACCATGTAGTAACCATGACCGATGCGACCTCGCCCCTGACGGCCGGCAGCGCCGCCGACGCCGACGTGCTGGTGCTGCAGCACACGCTGGAAGATCCGCCCGGCTATCTGGCCACGTGGCTAGACGCCATTGGCGCGCGTTGGGATGTGTACTGCGCCGAAGCCGGCCAGGCCTACCCGGCGTCGGTGGTCGGCTACCGGGCGCTGGCGGTGCTGGGCGGCGAGTGGAGCGC
>CALEDU010000046.1 GCA_937949455.1 uncultured Tepidimonas sp.
GGGCTCGCCGTTCGCGTCGGAGCCGGTCCAGCCGGTGGCGGCAATCATGGCTGCGGCCAATGTTTCTTTGAGCGGGGCGTCGCCTTTGTCGGTGCGCCAGCCGCGTTTGAACAGCGGCTCGCCGCTGGTGTCCAGCGCCAGGGTCAGCCGATCGGCGCTCAGGTGGGCGTACAGGCGTACATCCGGGTGCGCCGTGTCCACGCTGGGTCGCGCGCCGCAGCGCGCGCGCAGCCGGTCGCACACCGCATCCTTGATGCGCAAGGCGGCAAAGTTGAGGCTGCGCAGCGGGCTGCGCTGGGCGCTTACCTCGACTTTGATGGTGCGCGCGGGGGTGAACCACGCCTCCCACGGCACGTCGGATGCGGCGGCGTACAGATCATCTTCGTGGTGATAGGCCCCCTCCCACAGGCGCAGCAGCACGCGCTGGGCGATGCGGCTGTGCAGGTTGAGGCGCAGCACCGTGCCCCAGTCGCCGCGCAGGCCGACACCCGCGCGGCCCACCTGCAGGGTGTCGGTGGCCTGGCCGGTCAAGCGGGCCAGCTCGTCGGCCAAAAACGGGGCGCTGCCGCTGGCGCAGGGCAGAAACAAATCGAAAGTGGACATGGGTTACAGGGTTTTGCGCAGGCTGGCGGTGGGGATGCGCAGGGCCTCGCGGTATTTGGCGACGGTGCGCCGCGCGCATTCGATGCCCTGCTCCTTGAGCAAATCCGCGAGCTGGCTGTCGCTCAGCGGCTGGCGCGGATCCTCGGCGGCGATCATCTGTTTGATGAGCGCGCGCACAGCGGTGCTGGAGGCATTGCCGCCGGCGTCCGTGCCCAGGCTGGAGCCGAAAAAGTATTTCAGCTCGAAGGTGCCAAACGGGGTGGCCATGTACTTGGCCGAGGTGACGCGGCTGATGGTGGACTCGTGCAGGCCCAGTTCGTCGGCAATGTCGCGCAGCACCAGCGGCCGCATGCCCACCTCGCCGTGCAGAAAGAAGCTGCGCTGCCGCTCGACGATGGCGCGCGCCACGCGCAATATGGTGTCGAAGCGCTGCTGCAGGTTTTTGATGAACCAGCGCGCCTCCTGCAGCCGCTGTTGCAGGTCGCCGCCGCGCTGGCCACGCAAGGCCTGCGCGTACAGGTCCGACACGCGCAGCCGTGGCAGCACGGCGGGGTTGAGCTGCACGTCGAACTGCGCCCCCTGCACGGTGACGATGACGTCGGGCACGATGATGTGCCGCTGCGCGTCGGCAAAGCGCCGGCCGGGCTTGGGCTCCAGGCGGGTCAGCAGCGCCAATCCCGCGCGCAGGCTTGCCTCATCCAGACCCGTGGCCTGGGTCAGCCGCCGCATGTCGCGCCGGGCGATCCATTCGATGGGCTGCTCGCACAGGGCCAGCGCGGCGCGCGCCGCAGGCGTGTCGGGCAGCTCCAGGATTTGCAGGCGCAAGCATTCGGCCAGATGGCGTGCGCCCACGCCCACAGGTTCCATGTGCTGCAGCCAGCCGAGCGCACGGCGCAACAGGGATGCGATCTCCTCTTGTCGCGCTTGCCCGGCCGCAGGGTCGGCCGCCTGTACATGCCGCCACAGCGCGGCCGTTAGCTCCTCCAGCGAGTCGCTCAGGTAGCCGTCATCGTCCAGCGATTCGATCAAAAAATACAGCGCTGCGCGCTCGTCGTCGTCCAGATGCAGGGCGAGCGCCTGTCGATGCAGATGGTCTTGCAGTCGCTCGGTGCTGCGCGCCAGCTCGGTGGCGCTGCCGTGTTCCTCGTCGGCCTGCCGGCCATCCCGATCGACCTCCGGTCCATCCCATGACCAGTCGGTCTCGTCCAAGGCGATCGCCGGGTCGGCGTCTGTCGTCTGCTCTGCCGGACCATCTGGGGCCTCTTCGTCGTCCACCCGCTCCAGGAAGGGATTGTCGGCCAGCATCTGCTCGACTTCCTGCGCCATCTCCAGGGTGGAGAGTTGCAGCAGCCGAATGGACTGCTGCAACTGGGGTGTCAGGGTCAGGTGCTGCGAGACGCGCAGCGCAAGGCCGGTCTTCATACACGCTACAGGCGGAAGTGTTCGCCCAGGTAGACTCGGCGCACCTCGGCGTTGTCCACGATTTCAGCCGGTGTGCCGCGGGCAAGGACCCGCCCCTCGCTGATGATGACCGCCTGGTCGCAAATGCCCAGCGTCTCGCGCACATTGTGGTCCGTGATCAGCACGCCAATGCCACGCGACTTGAGGAATCCGATGATGCGCTGGATCTCGATGACCGCGATCGGGTCGATGCCCGCAAACGGCTCATCCAGCAGAATGAAGCGCGGTTGTGCGGCCAAGGCACGCGCGATTTCGACGCGCCGGCGTTCGCCGCCGGACAGCGCGGGGGCCGGTGCGTCGCGCAGATGGTCGACGTGCAGTTCCTCCAGCAGCGCTTCCAGGCGCGTGCGCAACACCGGCTCGGGCAGGGGGCGGCCCGCCTCGTCGTGTTGCAGCTCCAGCACGGCGCGGATGTTCTGCTCGACCGTGAGCTTGCGAAAGATCGACGCCTCCTGCGGCAGATAGCCCAGTCCCAGCCGTGCGCGGCGGTGGACGGGCAGGTGTTCCGCCCGTTGCTCGTCGATCCACAGCCGCCCGGCGTCGGCCCGCACCAGGCCGACGATCATGTAAAACGACGTCGTCTTACCCGCCCCATTGGGCCCCAGCAGCCCCACCACCTCGCCGCTGTGCAGCTGCAGCGAGACGTCGTGTACGACCGTGCGACGGCCGTAGCGCTTGTGCAGGCCTTCGGCGCGCAAGCAGGTTGCGGGTGCCGCAGTCACGGGCGGCGCTCCAGGCGGTCGCTCGGGGTCAGGGCAGGGGCGGGGGCGTCTGGGGCGGGCTGGGTGGATGTGAGGTCGGCAGCGCGCGGTGTCAGCAGTGCACGCACTCGACCACCCGGGTTATCGGGGCTAGACTGGGTGCGGTCACCGTCCACGGTAAAAGTCTCGTTGCGGTTGTCATACACGATGACCGCACCGCTGGTGCGGTCGCTCAGGACCGTGCCTCGGTAGCGACGCAGCTCGGCGCGACCGCGCAAAGTCACGCGATCGGCCTGTCCGTCGTATTCGATGCGCTCGGCCTCGCCCTCGATGTATTCATCGAACCCATCACGTTTTTGGCGGTAAAAAGCGCGTTGCGAGGCATCGCCCAACGCGACGCCGAACTGCTGTCCTTGATCGTTTTGTCGCACCTCGACCTGATGGCCGCGGATGCGGATCGTGCCCTTGGTGATCACCACCCGACCCGTGAAGACGCTGACTTGGCGGGCCTCGTCATAGCGCAGTGCGTCCGCCTCCACGTTCATGGGGGCGCTGCGGTCGGCGCGCTCGGCATGCGCTGGTGCCCCCAGGCCAAGCAGGGTAGCGGTGATCAGGGTCGCGACAGGCGAAGCCCAGGGGCGCGGCGGTGGGGGTGCAGCAGGCACGGAACTTGCTCCTAACGGGAGCTCGATTGTGCCACGATTGGTCCCCACGGCCTCCTAGAAGGGCCGGGGGTCAAGCCTGGCGCACGCGCGCGATCAAGGCGTCGGCCACCACCAGCGTGCGGGCTGCCTGCCCCGGCACAATGAAGCGGCCCGCAATGCCCAGCGACGGGGTGGCCTCCACCTCGTAGGCATCTTGCAACTGCAGGGCACGCTTGACTTTGCCACTCACACCAAAAGACTGGTAAGTCTGGGTGAACGCCTGCCGGTCCAGCCCTTGTTTGGTGGCCCACGCCGCCACGGCGTCGAGCGAGTTGAAGCGCTCGCGCTCTTCGTGCAAGGCCTTGAAGGCCTTCTCGTGCAGATCGCCCAGGCGGCCCATGGCCTCGAGCGTGAAATACAGCCGCTGCATCGGCTCGTAGGCCGCGTTGAAGCCAACGGGCACCCGGCGTACGACGATTTCCTTGGGCAGCTTGCGCATCCAGGCCGTCATCAACGGCTCGAAGCGGAAGCAGTGGATGCAGCTGTAGGCAAAAAACTCCAGCACCTCGACCTGACCAGGGCCCGTGTCGACTGGGGCCGGCTTGTTCAGACGCCGATAGTCGGTGCCTTCGCGCAGGCCGTCCTGGGCTTGGGCGATGGTGAGGGGCAGGGTGATGGCGGCACCTAGGCCGATCAGGGTGGTGTGGAAGTGGCGGCGTTGCATGGGCGGCTGACAGTGCAGGATGTTGCGATGACCGTTTGGATGGGCGCGCGGGACGGCGGTTCCTGGGCGCGTCAGCGCTGTACGCGCACCAGGGCAGTGTCGATCTGCTTGGCGCGCAAGCGCTCTTGCATCATCTCGGCCTCCAGCTTGCTGCCAAACGGCCCCAGCCGTACCCGGTAAAGGCGCTGGCCGGCTTGCTCGCGCTCGCTGACCTTGGCGTTGAAACCCAGCAGCGTCAAGCGCGCGCGTTGGGCCTCGGCCTCCTCGGGATTGCGGAAAGCACCGACCTGTACGAAGTAGTTGAAGGGATCGGCTGCTGCAGCACTGAGGTCAGACTCGCCCACCGCCGGCTGGGGTGGGGCGGCCCGTTGCCGGATGAGGTCGGCAATCGGGTCCTGTCCGACCTCGCCTCTGCCGGCATCCGCCTTGCCCGCTTCGGCTGGGGTGTCGCTGCGGGATGACTCGTCTTTCGGGGGCTCGGCTGCGGTGGAGGCGTCGGTGGCGATGCCAGTCGCCTCGCCACGGCCAGAGGGTTTGGCCGATGAAAGGCCGGCGTTGGGGTTCCAACTCTTGAGCCGTTGGGCCTCAGTCTCAGGATGGGTAGGCTTGCGCTGGATTTCGCGGTCGACCAAGGGGATGGGTACCTTGGTCACGTACACGGCCACGGCCAGGGCGACGCCGACACCGACCAACAGCCCCAGCACGAAGCCGAGCAACGTGCCGCCGCGTTGGCTGGCGCAAGGATGGCGCAAGGAAGCAGTAAAGGACGCCATGGACGCGGACTCCCTGGGAACGGGCGACGAGATTACATCGACTCGGGCGCATCTACGCCCAGCACGCGCAGGCCACTGCGCAGCACCTGCGCCGCGGCGGCCACCAGCGCCAGCCGAGCGCGCTTGGTGGTCTCGTCATCGACCAGGATGCGCTCGGCGTCATAGTAGCTGTGGTAGGCTGCGGCCAGCTCGCGCAGGTAGAAGGTGATGTCGTGTGGCGCGAAGTCGTCAGCGGCGGCCGACAGCACCTCGGGATAGCGGCCCAGTTGCCGCATCAGCGCCTCGGCCGCGGGGGTGTGTAGCGGTGCCAAGTCGGCCTCGATCAGCGCGGCGGGGTCGCCACCCTGGGCTCGCCACTGTGCCAGCACCGAGCAGATGCGTGCATGCGCGTACTGCACGTAATACACCGGGTTGTCGTTGTTTTGCTGGATGGCCAGATCGACGTCGAAGGTGTATTCGGAGTCGGGCTTGCGCGACAGCAGAAAGAAGCGCACCGCGTCCTTGCTGGTCCACTCGATCAGGTCGCGCAAGGTGACGTAGCTGCCGGCACGTTTGCTGATCTTGACTTCTTGCCCCCCACGCATGACGCGCACCATGGTGTGCAGCACATAGTCGGGGTAGCCGGGCGGAATGCCGACCCCAGCGGCCTGCAGGCCGGCGCGTACTCGGGCGATGGTGCCGTGGTGGTCGGTGCCCTGGATGTTGATGGCCTTGGTGAAGCCGCGCTCCCACTTGGTGATGTGGTAAGCCACGTCCGGCACGAAGTAGGTGTAGGTGCCGTCTGACTTGCGCATCACACGGTCCTTGTCGTCGCCGTAGTCGGTGGTGCGCAGCCACAGCGCGCCGTCGCGCTCGTAGGTCTTGCCCGCGTCGATCAGACGCTGCACGGTCTGCGCCACGCGGCCGCTGCTGTACAAGCTGGACTCCAGGTAATACTGGTCGAAGCGCACCTGGAAGGCTTGCAGGTCCAAGTCCTGCTCGTGCCGTAGGTAGGCCACCGCAAACTGGCGGATGCCGTCGAGGTCCTCGACGTCGCCGCTGGCGGTATAAGTCCGGTCGTCGGCCTGGACGGTCTTGCCGGCCAGAAAATCGTCGGCGATGTCCTGGATGTAGTCGCCGTTGTAGGCCGCTTCGGGCCACTGTGGGTCGCCGGGGCGGATGCCCTTGGCGCGCAGCTGCACCGAGCGCGCCAGCGTCTCGATCTGCACCCCAGCGTCGTTGTAGTAGAACTCGCGGTGTACCTGCCAGCCCTGGGTCTGGAACAGATTACAGATGGCGTCGCCCAAGGCGGCCTGGCGGCCGTGGCCCACGTGCAGCGGCCCCGTCGGGTTGGCCGAGACGAACTCCACCATCAGCCGCTGTCCATTGGGTGGGCGATGCCCATAGCGATCGCCGGCTTCGAGCACCTCGCGCACCACCGATTGCTTGGCAGCGGGCTGCAGGCGCAGGTTGATGAAGCCAGGGCCGGCGATCTCCAGCGCAGCCACCCAGCGTTCGAACGCAGGCTGGGCCCGCAGGCGCTCCACCAGGGTGTGCGCGACGGCCCGCGGCGGGGTGCCCAACGGTTTGGCCAGTTGCAGGGCGGCGGTGATGGCCAGGTCGCCATGGCTGGCGGCCTTGGGTTGCTCGAAGACGGCGCGCGCCGATGCGCCGGGGAGCAACGCCTCCAGCTCGGTCGCCAGCGCGCCGAGCAACTCGGTCTTGACGGTTTGCATGGGGCCGGATTGTAGGATCCTGAGTGCGCCCCGTCCGTGCTCCGTCGCTTGCGTCAGCCCTGCGCCCTGCGCTGTGCCGCCAGCACGCACAGCAGGTCACAGGCCACATGCGCAGCGGCCAGCGCGGTGATGTCCGCATGGTCGTAGGGGGGGCTGACCTCCACCACGTCCATGCCGACGAGATTCAGCGGCACCAGACCGCGCACGATGTGCAGCGCCTGGGTGCTGGTCAACCCACCGGCCACAGGCGTGCCGGTGCCGGGGGCAAAGGCGGGGTCCAGGCAGTCGATGTCGAACGTCACATAGGCCGACCGCTGCCCCACAATGGCCAGGATCTGCTGCAGCGCCCAGTCGGCGCCGCGCGCATGCACGGTCGGCGCATCCAGCACGGTCAGGCCCATCCAGTCGTCGTTCCAGGTGCGGATGCCGATTTGTACCGAGTGCGTCGGGTCGATCAACCCTTCGCGCACGGCTTTGTAGAACATGGTGCCGTGGTTGAGCGAATCGGGCGCGTCGTCGGGCCAGGTGTCGCAGTGCGCGTCGAAATGAATGAGGGCCAGCGGCGCGCCAAAGCGCTGCGCATGGGCCTGCAGCAGCGGGTAGGTCACATAATGGTCGCCGCCGAAGGTCAGCATGCGCGCGCCGCTGGCCAGGATGCGCCGCGCGTGGTCGCGGATCGCGCCGGGGATGGTGTGCGGCTGGTGCACGTCCAGCCAGCAGTCGCCGGCGTCGATCACCGCCAGTGTCTCGAACGGGTCGAACCCCCACGGGAAGGGCTTGAGCTCTGCCAGCTGCACACTGGCGGCACGGATCGCCGCCGGCCCCAGCCGCGCTCCGGGCCGGTAGGTGGTGGCCAGGTCGAGCGGGATGCCGCTGACGACGACGTCGGCACCTTCGAGCGTCCTCGTGTAGGTGCGGCGCATGAAGCTGAGCACGCCGGCGTAGGTCATCTCCGGCCAGGAGCCGAGCAGACCAGCACGCCGAATGGCACCGTCGCCGGCAGGCGGCACCTCGGGTGGGGGGGTAGGTGTGTCCATCAAGGCAATACTAGCGTGGCGCCGCAGGCGCGGTTGCAGCCAGCGTCAGGTGCCGGCCGGTTGCCAGGCGTGCGCCTGTAGGTCGGAAAGGCTCAGCACCTGCAGGGCAGCCTCGTGTGTGGCCTCCAAGATCACCGGCGGTGCCACCCCGGCGTCCAGCGCCTCTTTCCAGCGCAGCGCGCACAGGCACCAACGGTCGCCGGGCTTCAAGCCGGGAAAGCGCCACTCGGGCCGCGGCGTGATCAGGTCGTTGCCGCGCTGCAGCGAGAACGCCAGAAATTCCGCCGTCACCTTGGCGCAGACGACATGGCGGCCGACGTCGTGCGGGCCGGTGTGGCAGCAGCCATCGCGCAAATAACCGGTCAGCGGATCGTAGGAACAGGCCCGCAGCGGGCCGCCGAGGACGTTGCGCGCGGAAGGCATCATGGTCGGGTCGTTGGGCTGGTGGGGATAGGCGAATCGGTGTGTGGGCAAATCGATGCCCATCAATGGTACGACCGACGCGATACCCAGCCGCTGCGCGGGGTTGCCCTGAGCGGCGAGTCAGGTCAGTGGTGCCAGGCATACGCGCGCCGCATCGCGGATCGCCTGCGTCAGCCGCTGGGCGGTGGGCGGCTCGCGCTCCCAGTGCTGCCAGTACAGCGCCACATCCACCACCGCATCGGGCAGCACCTCGGCCAGCTGCGGTCGGCCAGCACGCGCCTGCAGGTGCATGTCCGGCACCATGCCCCAGCCCAGCCCCAGCTCGATGGCGCGTTCGAAGGCGTCCACCGCTGGCATGAAGTGGCGCGGGTAGCGCGCGCCGCGCAATCCGAAGTGCTGCGCCAGCCAGACGTCCTGCAGCGCATCCTTGCGGTTGAAGATCACCGCCGGCAGCGCCAGCAGCCGGTGTGGCGTCACCCGCCCCTGGGGCGTGCGCGCGCGCGCCGCCAGCGCCGGTGTGGCCACACAGCGGTAGCGCATCACGCCCAGCGGCTCGGCCACACAGCCGCGCATGGCGTCGGCGCGCGTGGTCACGCAGCCGATCACGGTGCCGTTTTTCAGCAGCTCATGGGTGTGGTCCTGGTCGTCGATGGTCAGGTCCAGCAGCAGCCGCTGGCGCGTCAGCAGCGAGACCACCCCGGGTAGAAACCACGCCGCAGCCGAGTCGGCGTTGATCGCCACCGGCACGCTCTGCCAGCGCTGCCCGGCGCCGCCAGCCAGCCGCTCCAGCAGGTCGGCCTCCATCAGCTGCACCTGCTTGATGTGCGCCAGCAGCGCCTGCCCG
>CALEDU010000047.1 GCA_937949455.1 uncultured Tepidimonas sp.
CGCCGTCATCAGCTTGGTCAGTGAGGCCGGCTCGACCGGTTCGTCCGGGTCCTTGGCAGCAAGCACCTGGCCGCTGGTGGCGTCCAGCAGCAGCCACGCACGCGCAGCCACCTCCGGCGGCTGGGGGGTCTGGGCCAGCGCCACCCCCCCGCTCAGCGCCCAGACGCATAGCGCGACGAACACCCCCTCGCCCCTGCGGCGCAAGCAACGCAGGTGGGCACGGAAGGCAGCCAATGGCATAGATAGCGCAACGACGATCACGACGGAAATCCTCCAGGCCACCCGCGGCGGGGATGGCGGATCACAGGGCACGCAGGTGGCGCACGACCAAGGACTTGAGCAATGGCAGGCGCCCGTGGAAGAAGTGCTCACCCCCTGGCATCACGGTGATGGGCAGCCCCTGGGGGCGGGCCCAGTCGAGTACCGCCGCCAGCGGCACGGTGTCGTCGACTTCGCCATGGATGACCAGGGTACGCGCGTGGAGTTCCGCCTCCAGCGCGGGCAAGGTGTAGCGGCTGGCGGCCGGAGCGACCAGCACCAAAGCCTGCGCGGGCCGCTGCGTCCAGAGGCGAGCAGCAGCGGCTGCAGCCACGTAACCACCAAACGAAAACCCGGCCAGCGCCAATGGGGCCTGATCGCCCGCGCACGCCCCCACCACAGCGAGCAGGTCGTCGACCTCTCCCACGCCATGGTCGTGCACGCCCGCACTGCCCCCCACGCCGCGGAAGTGGAAGCGCACCGCCACCCAGCCCTGCTGCACAAAGGCGCGGGCGAGCGTCTGCACCACCTTGTTGTGCAGGGTGCCGCCAAACAAAGGATGCGGATGGGCAATCACGGCCACCCCGCCATCTGGGCGAGGTACGGCGGGACGATCGATCGCCAGCTCCAGCGGGCCGGCCGGCCCGAGAATGGCAGACAACTCGGTCTGGGCGTTCATCGACGAGGCGAAGTCGCAGTCTCAGCGCCCTACGTCGGGCGGCAGGCGCAACCGCTCGACGACAACCCCGTCGCGCAGGTGCGAGGCGACGATCTCGTCGACGTCGGAAAGATCCACGTAGGTGTACCAGACCCCTTCCGGATACACGACCGCGACGGGTCCACCCGCACAGCGGTCCAAGCAGCCCGCTTTGTTGACCCGCACCTGCCCCGGGCCAGCCAGCCCGAGGGCGCGCACCTGCGCCTTGCAGTGCTCAAACGCCTCTTGGGCAGCGTGACAGGCGCAGCAGGACTGGCCGTTGGGCCGCTCGTTGAGACAAAAAAAGATGTGGCGACGATAGTAGGGCGGCGCGGCCCCGTCGGGCGTGACATCGGTCATGGATGACGATTGTAGGGCGTCCCATCACTGCGACGCAGCGCCAGCCGGGCCGCTGCAGCCAGGGCGGCCCAAGGCCAAAGCCATCCCAGCCACTGGGACAGCCCGTGAAAACGGCTGAAGCGCCCCTGCTCCCAGGTTTGCAGCCATTCGCCCAAATAGGCGGGGTCGGGCACGCGGTTGAGCAACCCCAACATCACCCCTCCTGTAAGCACGGACAACAGCGCCGCCGCGCGCGAGCCCAGTGGCAGGGCAAACAGCGACATCGCTGCGGCGGCAGCCAATCCCAACTGTGTGGATGGCGTGAGCCACGCCCAAGCGTGCAGCGGACCGAAGGACAGCACGGCAGACAAGGCTCCGCTGCCCCAGGCCACCACTCCAAACAAGAGAGCGAAAATGCTGCGCCGTCCAATACCGCGGATACTGGCGTAGCCCAGCAGCACAGGCAACCAGAGGCTGAGGGCGACCAACAGCGCTTCGGTCAGGGGGCTGGGTGCGGCCAGCGGCGGGCTTTGCGGCAGCCACGCCTGCAGGGGCGAGCCCTCTGTGGCCCGCCAAAGCGTCGCCTCCAGCCGCGGCCAGAACTGGCCGGTGCCAAACGGAACGGGTGCGGGATACAGCACTGCCAAAGGCCACAGCAGCAACACCGCCCATGCCCACTGCCCGCCCGGCTGCTGCCAGCGGGCGCGAAACTGCGCCCACGACCCGAGCACACGCCAGCGCAGCAGCAATGCGGCTGCGAGCGCACCAAGCAACCCTCCAGTGGCGTTGAGCAGGGCATCGGCCTGCGACGGTACGCGCTGCGGCAAATAAGTCTGGATGGCCTCCATGACCAGAGACAGCAGCGCCGGCCCAGCGGCACCCAGCACCAGCGCCCTGCGCGGCCAGCCGGCACGGGCCAGGGCCAGCGTAAGCAAGGCCCCGAGCGGCACATAACCCAAGAGGTTGGCGACGACGTCGAAACGGGTCCAGTACCGCGGCCAGGGCGCAGTCAGAAAGGCCCACGGCGCCACCCCTTGCGCCCGCCAGCCCTCGAATGGAAACAAGCTGGCGTAGACGACCAGCACCGTGTAGCAGCCCAGCAGGGGCCAAGCCAACGAGGGGCTGCGCGCACCGGTTTGGGACGCGGAGGCCGACCTCACCGCCATCCCAATCAGAAGGGCTTGACGACCACCAGCGCCACCGCTGCCAGCATCAGCAGCACCGGCACTTCGTTGAACCAGCGGTACCAGCGGTGGCTGCGGTGATTGGTGCCCGTCTCGAAGCGGCGCAACAGCCGCGCACAGGCGTGGTGATAGCCGATGAGCAGCACCACGATGGCCAGCTTGGCGTGCATCCAGCCATGGCCCGGCCCCAGTCCGATACCGTAGCCCAGCCACAGCCACAAGCCCAGCGCCAGCGCAGGCACCGCCAGCAGCGTCATAAAGCGCAGCAGCTTGCGCGCCATCAGCAGCAGCCGCTCGCGCTCGGCCGGGCTGTCGGCGGGCACCAGCGCCAGGTTGACGAAGATGCGCGGCAGATAGAACAGCCCGGCAAACCAACTGGCGATGAAGACGATGTGAAAGGTTTTGACCCACAACATGCCGCGCAGTGTATGCCAGAGACAAAGGGGGCGGGGCCGCAGGGATGCTGCGGCTGGGTCGGCGCAGACCCGCTCAAACCCATCGTTCAAAAAGTTCACACCGGCCGCGCCCATGCGGGCTACCATTGTCGGCCATGGCCGATGACGTGACCCACCCCTTGCCTCCCAGCGGCGGCGCGGCAGATGATGTGCTGCGCGCTTGGGCCGAGCGCATCCGCGCTGCGGCTGCCGATCGCCGCCCCTTGTGCCTGCGCGGGGGCGGCACGAAGGCGTTTTATGGCGAGCCCGTCGCCGCCGAGGCTGAGGTGTTGGACACGCGAGCGTATGCCGGCATCTTGAACCACGAACCGACCGAGTTGGTGATCACGGCCCGCTGCGGCACCCCCTTGAGCGAATTGGAGGCCGCCCTCGCCCGCCACGCCCAGTATCTGCCCTTCGAGCCGCCACACTTTGGCGCGGGAGCGACCGTTGGGGGTATGGTGGCCGCTGGCTTGGCCGGCCCGGCGCGCGCCGCCGTGGGGGGGGTGCGCGACTATGTGCTCGGGGCGCGGTTGCTCAATGGTCGGGGCGAGGACTTGGTCTTTGGCGGCCAGGTGATGAAAAACGTCGCGGGCTACGATGTCAGCCGGACGCTGGCGGGCAGCCTGGGCACGCTGGGGCTGATCACCGAGGTGTCGCTCAAGGTCCTGCCCCGGCCAGCCGGCGAGGCCACTTTGCGGCTGCCGCTGTCCGCCGACGCGGCGCTGCAGCAGCTGGCGCGCTGGCGCGCCCAGCCGCTGCCGCTCAACGCCAGCCGTTGGCAAGACGAAGCGGGCGGCATCTTGTTGCTGCGGCTGCGCGGCGCGGCCGCAGCGGTCGATGCGGCCTGCCAGCGGCTGCTGACCGAGGTGGGGGGGGACCGGCTGGACCCTGCCACGGCCCAACGCGAATGGGAGGCGACCCGCGAGCAGGCGTTGCCCTTCTTCGTCACCCCTCCGTCCCCCGCCCATGGGCTATGGCGGCTGTCGGTGGCACCCACCACCCCCATGCTGGCGCTGCCTGGGCCGACGGTGGTCGAGTGGTTTGGTGGTCAGCGCTGGGTTTGGGCCCCCCTGGATGCCGCGGATACCCTGCGTGCCACAGCCCGCCAGGCGGGCGGGCATGCGACGCTGTTTCGCGCTCCAGCCACGACACCACAGGCGCGCGGCCGCTTCACGCCGCCCGAAGGCCCATTGCGCGCGCTGCAACAGCGCGTACGGGCCGCGTTCGATCCGCACGGCCTTTTTCAGCCTGGCGTCTGGGGGTTCTGATCCATGCAAACCCGACTCGCTGCCGAGTTTTTGAGCACGCCCGATGGCCAGACTGCCAATGCCATTCTGCGTCGTTGCGTGCATTGCGGCTTTTGCACGGCGACTTGTCCGACCTATCAACTGTTGGGCGATGAGCTGGACGGACCGCGGGGACGCATCTATCTGATCAAGCAGGTGCTGGAAGGGGCTGAGCCCACCCGGGCGACACAGCGGCACCTGGACCGCTGCCTGACCTGCCGCAATTGCGAAAGCACCTGCCCGAGCGGGGTGGAGTACGGCCATCTGCTGGATATTGGACGCAAGGTGGTGGAAGCGCGCGTGCCACGGCCTGCGGGCGAGCGGGCGCTGCGCTGGCTGTTGCGCGAGGGCCTGACCTCGCCGCTGTTCGGCCCGGCGATGCGGCTGGGGCAGGCCGTGCGTGATGTGCTGCCCGCGTCGCTGCAGGCCAAGGTACCCGCCCGGCGCGATGCCGGCGCGTGGCCACAGACACCCCGGCCGCGCCGCGTGCTGATGCTGGCGGGTTGCGTGCAGCCGGCGATGATGCCCAACATCAATGCGGCAACGGCGCGCGTGTTGGATGCTGCGGGCATCCAGACCGTGGTGGTACCCAAGGCCGGCTGCTGCGGCGCGATCCGTTTCCACCTCGATGACCCGGTGGGGGCGCTGGACGACATGCGCGCCAACATCGACGCTTGGTGGCCATGGATCGAACCGGCAGATGGCAGCCCCGGTGTCGGGGCCATCGTCATGAATGCATCGGGCTGCGGCGTGATGGTCAAGGACTATGCCCACGCGCTCCGACACGATCCGGCCTATGCCGACAAGGCGCGCCGCGTCAGCGAGCTCACGCGCGATCTGAGCGAGCTGCTGCCCGATCTGGTGCCCGCTTGGCGGCAGCGGCTGGGCGACAACCTGCCCGCATCGGTGCCGCAGCGGCTGGTGTTTCACCCCCCCTGCACGCTGCAGCACGGCCAGAAGCTGCGCGGCGGCGTGGAGCGGCACCTGGGGGAGTTGGGCTTCGAGGTCGCGCTGGCACGGCAGGAGTCGCACCTGTGCTGCGGATCGGCCGGCACCTACAGCGTGCTGCAGCCGACCCTCAGCCGCCAGTTGCGCGACCGCAAGCTGGCGCACCTGGAAGCGGCCGCGCCCCAGACCATCGTTTCAGCCAACATCGGCTGCATCACCCACCTGCAAAGCGGCACCGCCATCCCCGTGCGCCACTGGGTGGAGGTGGTGGACGAGGCCCTGGCCGCGTGCCCCGCAAAGACCACGGATTAGCGCATCGCCCGCCATGCTGCCCGCCCTGACCGCCAGCACCTGGATGGGGCTGGCGGTGACCGCCTGGACGGTGCGCGCCCTGCTCCCGCGTGAGGAGGAGCCGCCCGCGCCCCCCTCGGCACCAGCACCTGGAGCCCCCCGTTGAGCGCCGCCGTGGCCACCCTCGACGGCACCCGCCTGGGCGAGATCTGGGTCCACTTGTCCGCCTCCCCGCTGCTGGGGCTGACGATCACCCTGTTGGCCTACGGCGTGGCGCACCGTCTGTTCCTGGCCTGTGGCGCGCACCCTCTGGCCAATCCGGTGGCCATCGCCATTGCGCTGATCGGGGGGCTGTTGACTCTGTCATATGGGGCGCGGCAACGGCGCGCTGGCTGTTCGATCGACTGGGCATCACCGACCCGATGGTGCGCGGTTTTGCTCTGGGGGTCACAGCCCACGGCATCGGCACGGCGCGGGCCTTTCAGGTCAGCCCGACGATGGGAGCTTTTGCCGGGCTGGCGATGGGACTGGCAGCCCTGTTCAATGCCCTGACTTTGCCCTGGCTGATGCAGGGCCTGCTGGCGCTGCTTTCAGCCGTGTAGATCGTCGCGTCGAGCAATCTCGAACAGGCGGGCCAGCTCGTGCGAATGACGCTGCAAATTGTGACGGTGCCACCACATGATCAACACCATCACCCCGGCCACCAGCAGTCCGAAGACGGTGATGGCACCGAACGCCGACAGTCCCGCACCGGTGGCAGCAGTGTAGAGGAAGCCTAGCCCCAAGATGCAGGCCTGCTCGTTGAAGTTTTGTACCGCGATGGAGCGGCCAGCACCCATCAGATTGTGGCCACGGTGCTGCAGCAGCGCATTCATGGGCACTACCAGAAAACCGCCCAGGGCACCCAGTAGCACCAAAAACGGCGCGGCCACCCAGACGTCGCGGATGGCCACCATCAGCACCACCAACAGCCCCATCGCCACACCCAGCGGCATGACGCGCGGGGCCTGGTCGATGCGCATGCGCACCGAGGCCACCACCGCCCCGACCGCCGTGCCAACCGCCACCACGCCAACCAGGCTGGAAGCCTGCGTGGTGTTGTAGCCCAGCGCCGCCGCCGCCCAGGCCAGCACGATGTAGCGCAGGTTGCCGCTGACACCCCAGAACAGCGTCGTCGTCGCCAATGAGATCTGGCCCAGGTGGTCGCGCCACAGGCGCAGGTTGCAACGCCAGAAGTCTGGCAGCAGCGCCAGCGGATTGGGCGGCAGGTGGCGCAACGGTGCCGTGGTGCGCGGGATGCGCAGGTTGAACGCCGCCGCCAGCCCGTACACCGCCACCAGGCCGACGATGGCCAGTTCCGCCGCCGTCGGCAGCCAAGCGCGCAGCCATGCCGCCTCGTGCGCGGCCAGCCACGCTGCCACCGCGGGCGAGACGAGCTGCCCA
>CALEDU010000048.1 GCA_937949455.1 uncultured Tepidimonas sp.
TGTCCACAAGTCCAGGTCTTGAGCGAAATGGAACGCCGCCCGATACCCGCCTGCGTCTTCATAGGCCGCGCGCCGAAACATCATGCTGCCGTGGTGCGAAGGGCCGACGTAACGGCCATTGCACCCGTCGCGAAGCCCCGCATTCAGACCTTGCTCATCGATCTCGACTTTGTACAGAGGCTCGCGCCTCGGCCCGACGAATGCCGTGTGACAGGAGACCGCCACCACCTCCGGTCGCACCCGCAACAGTTCCACCTGCGCCGCCAGCCGCCCCGGCAGCGAGATATCGCCGCAATCCTGGCGGGCGATGAATTCGCCGCGGGCCAGGGCGCAGCCGCGGATCAGCGCGCGCGTGAGGCCGGTGTTCTGCTGGTGGATGACGCGAAGCCGCGGATCGCGAGAAGCCCAGTCGTCCAGAATCGCGCCCGAGCCGTCGGTACTGCCGTCGTCGATGACGATGAACTCGAAGTCCACCCCCTCCTGGGTGAGGACGCTCTCGAGCGTGCGCGGCAGGGCGTCTGCGCCGTTGTAGACACTCATCACCACCGAAACGGTCGGGGCGGACGGCGGCGCCGGATCGGCAGCGATTGTGGGGGTCGGGTCGGTCATCGCTTGCGGAATCGGTCGAACTTTCGGCTCCATGCGCCCGCCCGGCACCAGCCCAGCAGGCGTGCAGCCGCAGCATAGGCGCGCAGACCGCGCGAAGCGGCCGGATTATCGCCGAGCGTTCGACATGCCGCATCGAAGAGCGCCCGGGCCTCCACTTCCAGCCCGAGCGCACCGGCCTCACGCGCCATCCAGAACAGGGTTCGGCCCAGCCGCAGCAGCTCTGGCGTGCGCTGCGACACCTGGGCCTCGCGCGCCAGCGCTGCGACGTCGAGATACGCCTGCACCCGGTCGGCGAGCGCCCGCGGGTCATGTTGCCAGGCCAGGCCCGCGTGATCCTGCCCGTGCATGCGCACGACCGCCACTGGCTCGGCCACGTAGTGCAGCGGCACGCCCAGCAGCCCGGCCCGCAGGTCGTAGTCCCAGTCCTCGAGGATGCGGCGCGGCTTCCATGGGCCGATCGCGTCGGTGACGCTGCGGCGGTAGAGCGGCGACGAGGTGTGCCAAATCCGCTCGGCCCAGAGCGAGGGCAGCAAGGCGTCGCGCGGCCGGTCGATGCCGTGGGTGGCGCGCTCGCCCCCGGTCTGCGTGTCCCGCTCCAGAGTCAATCCGTAGGAGATGCCCGCCCGCGGCTCGTCGCGCAAGCCCATCACCTGGCGCCTGAACTTGCCCGGCAGCAGCAGGTCGTCGCTGTCGAGGTACTGAATGAACTCGCCGCGCGCCTGCTGGCGGCCCATCTCGCGCGCAGCACCCGGGCCGGCGTTCGGATGGGGAAAACACACGAACGATCTGCGGATGCTCGTTGGACAGAGCGTGCGCCGCGGCGAGCGTGGCGCTACCGTCGGTGGAGCCGTCATCGACGATGATGACTTCGACCGGCCGCCAGTCCTGAGCAAGCACACTCTCTACCGCCTCGCGCAAGCGCTCGGGGCGGTTGTAGACCGGGATGATGGTGCTGACGAGGTTGGGGGTCATTACCCCAGCCTGCTGGGTCGAGGGGCCGGCCTCGGCTCGGTCCCTTCCGATGGGCACGACATCGCGCGCGCCAAAGTCGTGATCGCAGAGGTTTTCAAGCCTAACCCCCTGCCCCAGCGCCAACAGAAGAGTCATTGCTACTGTTTTTATGAACACTGGGATCGTCCTCACCCGCCAGCCAGCGAACAGACTGCACGAACCGCCCGGCATTTGCACGCGAGAAGGTGTCGGTGACGTGGTTATCGTCCCCGTAAACGACCATTCCGTTCAGGGAAGCTGGGCAGCGCTCGCGGTCGCACATGAAGTCTTTGGGGTCAAGCAGCCGAACATGCGGACGCCCATTTGCGGCATGTTTCATGATCTCCTCAACTCCGCCGGCGTAAGCAGCCATCTCTGCCCGCGAGATGAAGCAATCATCGGCTGGCCACACCGACAGGCAGTGAGGGCCTTTGACGCGCTGCAGCGGACTCGGGAGCACGAGCAACACACGCAAATGCGCAGCGCCTGCAGCGTCGAGAAATGTCTCCAGTGAGGACTTGAACAGCGACAGCGCCTCGTCCGGTGAGCGTGCGCGACTATCAAAGTACGTTTCCCTTCCCTTGGGGACGCGCTCCGTCCAGATGGGAGACTGCAGCCCCATGCCCGAAGCCCAACGACCCGCGAGGATGACGCCCTGCAATCCACGCTCTGTTTGCCACGGGGTGAGGTGCGCAAAAACTTCACGGTGAAAACGCTGACAGCGAGCGCTCAGTTCGGCCATTGGCAGCGGCAGGCAGCCCCCCAACGCGAGGATCCCTGCTTCCACGCCAACCTGCTGCGCGGCCACCCTCACGGCCGGCCCCCATTGGGATGCATGGGAATCACCCCACAACAAGATGGACCGCTTTTGTCCGGATGGATAGCAATCTTCGAGGCCCTTGGCATCGGGGAACTCATTTTTGAAAATGCACCCAGTCTTCGGGAAGTCTACGCGGGCCGCAGCGAGCGCCCGGTCCACCGGCGAGTACCACCACCCTAGCCGGGCCCAGGCTCCGATGAATCCGGCAGAGAGCAGCAACCCTGCGGTCACGAAAGCGCCAAGGCGCAGGATGACGGCCGAGCGCAACGAGCGCTGCACGACCCAACGCTGCCACGGTTTCTCGACAGCTTCATACGTCACAGCGGCCAAAGCCAGGGCCGCCAGCATGGCTATGGCGTCAGCCCAAGGTGCGGGTTCCCAGAGTCGACTCCCACGTGACAGCACCAACAGCGGCCAGTGCCACAGGTACAGCGGATAGGAAATTCGGCCGAGGTAGACCACAGGGGGCAGTGCGATCAGTCGGCTGACCATGTTTTGTGGTGCAGCAGCGCCGGCCCAGATCAACATCACTGTGCCCGCAACCGGCCCGAACCCCTGCGGAAACGGGAAGCCGCGCAGCCCCGTTAGGTTGAGCGCGCTGTACACGATCAAAGCGAGCCCAACGACGGCCAGTGCAGCAGCCACGCGCGCGCCTACGCCCCCGATCCTCGGCGAGCTGTTTACCGCCACGGCAAGCATTGCACCGGCAAGAAGTTCCCACGCCCGCGCCGGCATCAAATAAAACTGTGCGGACGCAGACCAATTAGCCCAGCTCCACGCAGCGCCAGCCAAAGAGCACCCCAGCGCGGCCGCCACCCAGACCGTGAGTTTGCGTCGGGGTCGGCAAAGCAAGCCAAGCAACGCGAGGGGCCAGACCAAGTAAAACTGCTCTTCGACCGACAAGGACCAGGTATGCAGTAACGGATTGGTCTCGGCTGCGGCAGCAAAGTAGTCGCCCGACTCGAACAGGAAGAAGTGGTTTGCGTTGAGCAGCAACGCTGCGAGTGCCGCCTTGGCCGCAGGCCCAGTCTCCGTTCCGATGCGGCTCAAAAAAACCATCGAGGCCGGTAGAACGACTGCAATCACCAAAAACAGCGCAGGTCCAAGGCGACGCACGCGTCGCGCCCAAAACGCAGTGAGGCTGATACGCCCGGTGCGGCTGTGCTCGTCGACCAGCAATCCTGTGATCAGAAACCCTGATATGACGAAAAAGACGTCCACCCCGACGAAGCCGCCGGGCAACCACGACGCTCCCGCATGGAAAAGAACCACAAGCGAGACGGCCAAAGCGCGCAAACCATCGATGTCTGCGCGGTACGTGTTGTTCGTACTGGACTGTGCCTGGGCATGGGCCAGGTCACGCCGAACGTCGAATGTACCTTCCATCAACTGCGTCATTTGGCCATTTCCTCCGCGCCAACCGGCGACTCGCTGCTATCGTTTTTTGATGCGCTCACCCACCCAGCCGGCTCCTCATCGCGTCCCTGCGCGGTGGCGAGCAGCCGCGCGATGCGCTCGCGCGGGTCGATGCGGGTGAGTTCGCGGTAGTGCTGGGCGGTGTGGTAGGTCGCATCGCGCTTGCCCGGCTGGGCAGCGTGCCACAGGTGAACGAGCGGCAGGCCGGCCCAGGGCCAGACCCGGCGCGTCTGCGCCCGCTCCCAGAACTCGTTGTCCTCGCCGCCCCAGCCGATGAAGCGCTCGTCCAGCCCGCCGATCGCCTCGTACGCCTCGCGGGTGATGGCCACGCTGCCGCCGCCTTCGAGATTCTGCACGATGGTCTCGGGCGCCTGCGCGAGCCAGTCGGCAGCACTTTCGAAAATCGCTCGGGTGTGCGCCTCCGAGAGGTAGAAGACAAAGCGCTTGGGATTCACCACCTCGTAACTGCGGCCCACCCGCTCGAGGATCCAGGCGGCATAGTCCACGGGCACCGGCATGTCGTTGTCATGCAGGACGAGCACGTTGGCACGGGCGTGCCGTGCGCCGATGTTGAACGTCCACGCGCGGCAGGACGGCATGTCCAGTGCGGGCGGCGGGGTGTGCACGAGGCGCACCCAGGGGGGCAGTCGGCCCTGCAGCTGGCTCGCGACGTCCTGCTTGATGACGATGCATTCCAGCGCGACATCGCGCTGTGCGGCGATGCTTTTGAGCGTCATGAGCAGGTGCGGCAGGCGCGCAAGCCCGCGATGGCCGATCAGAAAGCTCACTTGCGGCAGCGCGCTCGCCCCGGCCTGCGGTGAATCAGCAAGGCCGATGGGATGCTCGGCCAGCGCCCGG
>CALEDU010000049.1 GCA_937949455.1 uncultured Tepidimonas sp.
CGCGGGTGGAACACCAGCGACACCCCCAGGGCCTCGAACGGCGCGCCTGCCAACTCGGGCCGGTGTTGCGTGGCGGACGGAGGCAGCCTCGGGCCGCTGACATGCGAAAAGCCGCAGCCAGCGCGCTCGAACACCTCGCCGCCTTCCAGGATTTGCGTCACCCCGCTGCCCTGCAGTGCTTCGCCCGACGCCTTCTCCCAGGCGTCGGACAGGAAGGATCGGCCGTCAATCTCGGAGATGGCGCTGGTGATGCGCTGCTGCAAACCCAACAGGTATTCGCGCATCAGGGTCACGGGCTCATGGGCCATGGTTGTCTCCTCAGGGCAGCGGGCGGCCGGTCTGTCCGGCCGCGGGGCGTTCAGCCGGCCTGGCGCGCCAGCGCGCGATGGCCGATGTCATGTCGGTACTGCATGCCGTCGAAAGCGATGCCGCGCACCAGGTCGTAGGCCCTTTGGCGGGCCACAGCCACGTCATCCCCCAGCGCCGTGGCACACAGCACGCGCCCGCCACTGGTGATGAGCTGCCCTTGCTGCAGTGCGGTACCTGCATGAAAAACGATGGCATCCGGCGTCTGTGCCGGCAGCGCGGTGATGGCATCCCCCTTGCGGGGAGTCAGCGGGTAGCCGGCTGCTGCCACCACCACACCCAGGGCAACCCGTGGGTCCCAGTCCAGGGACACCGTGTCCAGCCGCCCGTCGGTCGCCGCCAACAACACCTCCACCCAGTCGCTGCGCAGACGCATCAGGATGGGCTGAGTCTCGGGGTCGCCCATGCGGCAATTGAACTCCAGGGTCTGGACGCTGCCGTCCGGCGCCACCATCAACCCGGCGTACAAAAAGCCCGTGTACGGCATACCCTCGGCCGCCATGGCACGCACGGTCGGCTCGATCACCTCGCGCAAGGCGCGCGCATGCACCGCAGGCGTGACGACGGGGGCGGGCGAATACGCCCCCATGCCGCCGGTGTTGGGCCCGGCGTCGCCGTCCAGCAGCCGCTTGTGATCCTGGCTGGTGGCCAGCGGCAACACATGGGTGCCGTCCACCAGCACGATAAAGCTGGCCTCCTCGCCGTGCAAGTAAGACTCGATGACCACGCGCGCCCCCTCGGCGTTGTGCTGCACGCCCAGGGGGTTGTCCACCAGCATGAAGTCGATCGCCTCGTGCGCCTCGGCAGTGGTCATGGCCACCACCACGCCCTTGCCCGCTGCCAGGCCGTCAGCCTTGACCACGATGGGGGCCCCCATCCGATCCACATAGGCGTGCGCTGCCGCGGGATCGGAGAAGGTCTCGTGCGCTGCGGTGGGGATGCCGTGGCGCTGCATGAACGCCTTGGCAAAGGCCTTGGAACTTTCCAACTGTGCAGCGGCCTGCGTCGGACCAAAGATGCGCAAACCCGCCGCCCGAAATGTATCCACGATGCCAGCGGCCAGCGGGGCCTCTGGCCCCACCACCGTCAGGCCGATGCGGTTGGCCAGCGCCCAGTCGCGCAAGGCTGCGATGTCGGTGATCGGGACATTGATGAGGTCTGGATCGAGCGCCGTGCCGCCATTGCCGGGGGCCACGAACACCTGCGCGGCGCGCGGCGATTGTTTGAGCTTCCAGGCCAGCGCGTGCTCGCGGCCACCACCACCGACGACCAACACCCGAATGCGTTCGCTCATTCTGGCAGTTCCGCGTTGTGGAAGACGTCCTGCACGTCGTCCAAGTCCTCGATGGCATCGAGCAGCTTTTGCATGCGCTGGGCGTCCTCACCCTCCAGCGCCACGGTGTTGGAAGGCCGCCAGGTCACCTCGGCCATCGCGGGGGTCAGCCCCGCGGCCTGCAGCGCGTCGCGCACGGCCTCGAACTGCGCTGGGGAGGTCAATACTTCGATGGAGCCATCCCCCTGCGTCAGCACATCGTCGGCACCGGCCTCCAGGGCGACTTCCATCACCTTGTCTTCGCTGGTGCCGGGCTCGAAGACGATTTGCCCACAGTGCTGAAACTGGAACGCCACCGAGCCCTCGGTGCCCAGGTTGCCGCCGTGCTTGCTAAACGCATGGCGCACCTCCGCCACGGTGCGCACGCGGTTGTCCGTCATGCAGTCGACGATGATGGCCGCGCCGCCGATACCGTAGCCCTCGTAGCGCACCTCTTCGTAGTTGACGCCCTCGAGGTTGCCGGTGGCTTTGTCGATATTGCGCTTGATGGTGTCGGCCGGCATGTTGGCAGCCTTGGCCTTGTCGATGGCCAGTCGCAGGCGCGGGTTGGCGGCCGGGTCACCGCCGCCCTGGCGCGCCGCGATCATGATCTCGCGCACCACGCGCGTCCAGACGCGCTGGCGCTTCTCGTCTTGGCGCGCCTTGCGGTGCTGAATATTGGCCCACTTAGAGTGTCCTGCCATGCAAACCTCATCGATTCCGTCGCGATAATCGGGTTGACCGTTGGGGTCAGCTCATTGTTTATTCTACGCGGCCACTGCCTCTGCTCTCGTGCCCGGAACACCATCATGACCGAACCGATCCTGATCGCCCGCCGCGATGCCGTCGAGTGCCTGCTGCTGCCCGACAAAGCCAACCGCCATGGATTGGTGACCGGCGCCACCGGCACTGGCAAAACCGTCACCCTGCAGACCATGGCCGAGGGCTTCTCGCGCCTGGGGGTACCGGTGTTCATGGCCGACGTCAAGGGCGACCTCACCGGCATCAGCCAGCCCGGGCGCATCGAGGGCAAGCTGGCCCAGGTGCTGGCAGACCGTGGAATCACACCGCCGCCGCCCACCGCCTGCCCGGTGACGTTGTGGGACGTGTTTGGCGAGCAGGGCCACCCCGTGCGCGCCACGATCAGCGACATGGGTCCGCTGCTGCTGGCGCGCATGCTGGGACTCAACGACACACAGGCGGGTGTGCTCAACCTGGTGTTCAAGATCGCCGACGACTTGGGTTTGCTGCTGCTGGACCTGAAGGACCTGCGCGCGATGCTGCAGCACGTCGGTGACCAGGCCCGACAGTTCACCACCGAATACGGCCTCATCAGCGCTGCCAGCATTGGCGCCATTCAGCGCGGGCTGCTGGCGCTGGAGCAGCAGGGAGCAGACCGATTTTTTGGCGAGCCGATGCTCGACATCGCCGACCTGATGCAGACCGTGGACGGCCGGGGTGTGGTCAACATCCTGGCCGCTGACAAGCTGCTGCATGCGCCGCGGCTGTACAGCACCTTTTTGCTGTGGCTGCTGTCGGAACTGTTCGAGGCGCTGCCCGAGGTAGGCGACCTGGACAAGCCCAAGCTCGTGTTCTTTTTCGACGAGGCGCATCTGCTGTTCTCCGACGCGCCCAAGGTGTTGGTCGAACGCATCGAACAGGTCGTGCGGCTGGTGCGCTCCAAGGGGGTGGGCGTGTACTTCGTGACCCAGAATCCTCTCGACATCCCAGACAGCGTGCTCGGCCAGCTGGGCAACCGCATCCAGCATGCGCTGCGGGCCTTTACCCCGCGCGACCAAAAGGCCGTCAAGGCCACTGCACAGACGATGCGGCCCAAGGCGGGGCTCGACATTGAGGCCGCGATCACCGAACTGGCCGTGGGCGAGGCCCTGGTGAGCCTTCTCGATGCCAAAGGCCGCCCCAGCGAGACCGAGCGGGCTTGGGTCATGCCCCCAGGCAGCCGTCTGGGGCCAGTCACGCCCCAGGAGCGCCAGGCACTGCTGCGCAACTCTCTGGTGGCGGGGGTGTACGACCAGACGGTGGACCGCGAAAGCGCCTATGAGCGGCTGCGCGCCAGCCACCCAGCCAGTCTTGCGCCAAGCGACGCCGCGGGCATGGCCGACTCGACGACCGCCTCACCCCAATCGACCTCGACCGGCTCTGCGAGCCTGGGCAACCGAGTGGGCGAGGTGCTGTTGGGCCGCACCGGACCGCGCGGCGGGCAACACGACGGGTTGGTCCAAGCGGTGGTCAAGAGCGCGGTGCGCGAGATAGGCACCCATTTGGGCCGGCAGCTCGTGCGCGGGCTGTTGGGTGGCCTGGTCGGCGGCACGACCCGGCGGCGCTGAGCAAGGAGCTGCGTCGAGTCGGCCACAACCATCGCCCATGCTGATAGTGGGCCGCCGATCAGTCCTCCGGAACCAGCGAGGAGGCGTAGTCCATCAAATCAGCCACAATCGCCTGTGCGCGCTCGTCACCGCACTCGACGGCCCCTTCGGCCAATACGTCCAGCTGCTCCCAATAGACCGACAACGGGGGCAAGCCCCCTGAGCCGCCCATCAAGCGACCCCGGCAGTGGGCACGCCAGCGCAAGCGCTCTTCGTCGCGCAGCGACTCTGGGTGGTTGCGGGCGCGGAAGCGAAACACCAGTTCCGGCAGCCGTGGATCATCGAACCCGACCCGCTGCCACGCCGGATCAGCGGGATCGAGCTGGCGCAGTCGCGCCAGCCGCCGGCGGTCTTCGTCACCGAGGAAACCGTCGTAGAGTGCAGCGTCCACATCGGTGGGACTGGGCGGTCGTTCACGCCCAAACAGGGCGGTCCACAGCGACCCCAGGTCGGGCAATCCGGCCGCGTAGGCAGCGTGGCGCTCGATCAACCCCAGATCCAGCCCAAAGCGCTCGGCGGCCCCGTCTTTCAGCACCTCTGGATTGCCCACCACCATCGGTGAGCGATTGAGGTGAATGCTCTTGAGCGGCAGCCGCCGCACGCCCTCGGGCAAGTCCACTTGGCGCGTGAACAGACGCAAGCGGGCCTCTTCTGGTCGCAAATCGATCAACTCGCGTGGATCATAAGCCAGATCCCAGGCCAACAGCTCGTTGCGGTTGGACGGATGGCTGGCCAGCGGCCACATCACCGCCAAGCAGCCCCGCTGCGTGGAGAACTGGCCCGACACATGCACAAAGGGGCGCGCCTGGCCGACCAGCGCAGGCAAGCCCAGCACCTGCATGACGCGCTCGCGCCTGTGCAACCCCAAGGCGTATTCGAACAAGCGGGGCTGGCGCTCGCGGATCAGGCGCGCCACCGCCACCGTGGCCCACACATCGGACAGGGCGTCGTGCGCCTGGGCGTGGGTCAGCCCATTCGCCGCCGTCAGATCCTCCAGACGGAAACTCGGCCGCCCGTCGGGATGGCGCGGCCATTCGATACCTTGCGGGCGCAGCGCCCAGGTCATGCGCACCACATCCAAGATGTCCCAGCGGCCACACCCATTGCGCCACTCGCGGCTGTAAGGATCGAGCAGATTGCGCCACAACAGATGGCGGGTGAACTCATCGTCGAAGCGGATGGAGTTGTAGCCCACCCCGATGGTGCCAGGACGCTGCAGCTCACCTAGGATGGACTCGGCAAAGATGCGCTCAGTCACGCCGCGATCCAGGCAGATTTGAGGGGTGATGCCCGTGATCAGACAGCTTTGCGGATCGGGCAAATAGTCCGGTGCCGGGCGGCAATACCAGATGACGGGCTCCCCGATCGGGTTGAGCTCGGCATCGGTGCGCAAGCCGGCAAATTGGGCGGGGCGATCTCGCCGCGCATCGGCACCGAAGGTTTCGTAATCGTGCCAAAAAAAGGTGTGGGCGGTCTGGGTCACCCGGGCATATTAACCGCTGCGCAGCGCCGCACCAGCCATGTCGAAGCACACGGGCCCACGGGGCGTACTTTGGCGTACAGTGGGGCCATGTCGCCCATGCCACCCTTGGCGCTTGCGCCAGAAACCCTCCACACCGCAGTCGCCCCCAGTCCGCTCGGGATGGTTCGGGTTGCCGTCAGCCCAGCTGGCCTGTGTGCCGTTTCGCTGGGCATTGCAAACGACGCCTGGCAGGCCGATCTGCGCCGGCGTTTTCCCTGCGCAGCCATCCAGTATGGCCGGCGCACCTACCGCGCATGGGCGGACGCAGTCGCCGCGCTCGTCGAAGCCCCGGGGCAGGATTTTGCGCTGCCGCTGGACATCCGTGGGACTGCTTTCCAGCAGCGCGTGTGGGCGGTATTGCGCACCATCGCACCGGGCCAGACCCTTGGCTATGGCGAGGTCGCCCATCGTCTGGGCGCCCCGCGTGCCACGCGGGCGGTGGCGCAGGCCTGCGGTGCCAACCCGCTGGCGGTGGTGATTCCCTGCCACCGGGTAGTCGCTAGCGACGGCGGCCTCACGGGCTACCGCTGGGGGCTGGAGCGCAAGCGGGCGCTGCTGGTACGCGAGGGCGTGCGGCTGCATGCCTTTGACGCGTCCTACGCCCGGCGCTCACCCAAGGCGACAGGCATCAGTCGGTAACGGCCTCCTGTGGCGCAGCCGGCTCGGCCTTGCGGTCTTTTTTGGGCAGCGGCAGGATGTCGAGCTTGATCTTCGGCTCGTTGCCATCGGGCGTATCGACATCCACCGTCAAGCGCCCACCCTCGACCAGCCGACCAAACAGCAGCTCGTCGGCCAGCGCGCGCCGGATCGTATCTTGGATGAGGCGCTGCATCGGACGCGCGCCCATCAACGGATCGAACCCCTTCTTCGCCAGATGCTTGCGCAGCGCGTCGGTGAAGGTAACCTCGACCTTCTTCTCGGCCAGTTGCTGTTCCAGCTGCAACAGGAATTTGTCCACCACGCGCAGGATGACCTGTTCATCCAACGGCTTGAAGCTGACGATGGCGTCCAGCCGGTTGCGGAACTCTGGCGTGAACAAGCGTTTGATGTCGGCCATCTCGTCACCAGCTTGGCGCTGCGTCGTGAAGCCGATGGTGGATTTGTTCATCGTCTCGGCGCCCGCATTGGTCGTCATGATGATGATGACGTTGCGGAAATCAGCCTTGCGTCCGTTGTTGTCGGTGAGCGTGCCGTGGTCCATGACCTGCAGCAGCACATTGAAGATGTCCGGGTGGGCCTTCTCGATCTCGTCGAGCAGCAGCACGCAGTGCGGCTTCTTGGTGACGGCTTCGGTCAACAGACCGCCCTGGTCGAAGCCGACATAGCCCGGCGGCGCGCCGATCAGGCGACTGACCGCATGGCGCTCCATGTACTCCGACATGTCGAAGCGAATCAGCTCGATACCCAGAATGTAGGCGAGTTGCCGGGCCGCTTCGGTCTTGCCAACGCCCGTGGGACCGCTGAACAGGAACGCCCCGATCGGTTTGTCGGGTTTGCCCAAGCCCGAGCGCGCCATCTTGACGGAGGAAGCCAACACCTCCAGCGCCGTGTCCTGGCCAAACACCACAGACTTGAGGTCGCGCTCCAGATTTTGCAGCTTGCCGCGGTCGTCGCTGGAGACACTGGCCGGCGGAATGCGAGCGATTTTGGCCACGATTTCTTCGATCTCGGCCTTGCCAATGGTCTTTTTGCGCTTGGACGGCGCT
>CALEDU010000050.1 GCA_937949455.1 uncultured Tepidimonas sp.
TCATCGTCGCAAGACCGCTAGTATACACCTTTTTGCGGCCGAAGTGTGGGTGTGGGGCCGAGCCCCGTCCTTGCGGCGCTCGGGTAGGCACCTCCCCCAGATGGCCGCTCGGGAAGCCCATGACTTGGATCTATTTGAAAAACGCTTCGCTGGCCTATGGCCATGTGCCACTGCTGGACCACGCGGAGTTTGTGCTGGAGGGTGGGGAGCGCGTTGGCTTGGTGGGGCGCAACGGCACGGGAAAGTCGTCGTTGCTGCGCATACTGGCGGGCTTGGAACGGCCCGACGCAGGAGAGCTGCAACGTCGCCAGGGACTCCGTTGGGCTTATGTGGCCCAAGAGCCCACGTTCCAGGACGGCCAGACAGTGTTCGAGGCGGTGGCCGATGGCCTGCAAGACATCCATGCCTGGCTGCGGCGCTACGCCAACCCAGGGCCAGACGAGGACCTGGACGCACTGCAGAATGCCATCGAGGCGGTGGATGGTTGGCGCTGGGAGCAGCGGGTGGCACAGACCCTGGAGCGGCTGCGCCTGCCGGCCGACACGGCCCTAGCGGCGCTGTCTGGCGGCGTACGCAAACGGGTGGCGCTGGCCCGGGCGCTGGTCGCCCAGCCCGAGGTGCTGCTGCTGGACGAGCCGACGAACCACCTGGATGTCGATGCGATCGATTGGTTGGCAGACCTGTTGCGGGCGTTTCGGGGCAGTGTCGTGGTGATCAGCCATGACCGGTATTTTTTGGATCGGGTGACCACGCGCATCGTGGAGTTGGACCGGGGACAGTTGCGCAGCTATCTGGGCCATTACACCCAGTACGAATCCCTGAAGGCAGAGCAACTGGCACAAGAGGCGGTGATGCAGGCCAAGGCTGACCGGCTGTTGGCGCAGGAGGAGAGCTGGATTCGCAAGGGGGTGGAAGCGCGTCGCACACGCGCGCAGGCCCGCATCGAGCGGTTGCAACGGCTGCGGCAAGCTCGGGCGGAGCGCCGCGAAGCGCTGGGTCAGGTGCGGCTGGAGGTGGCCCGTGGTCAAGCCAGCGGCCGCCTGGTGGCCGAACTGGAGGGGGTGGGCCTGGCCTTTGGCAACGGAGCGCAGCGGGTGGAGGTCGTGCGAGACTTTTCGACGACCGTGCTGCGGGGCGACAAGATTGGGCTGATCGGCCCCAATGGCGCGGGCAAGACGACACTGCTGAAATTGCTGCTGGGTGAGTTGCAGCCGGACCGCGGACGGGTGCGCTTGGGCAGCCAGCTGTCTGTGGCGTATTTCGATCAGATGCGTGCAGCCCTGGATCTGGAGGCCACACTGGAGGATTTCATCAGTCCGGGCAGCGAATGGATCGAATGCGCGGGGCGGCGCACCCATGTGCGCAGCTATTTGGCAGACTTTCTGTTCGCACCCGCGCGGGCGCAGAGTCCCGTGCGCTCGCTCTCGGGCGGGGAGCGCAACCGGCTGCTGCTGGCGCGGCTGTTTGCTCGGCCGGCCAATGTGCTGGTGTTGGATGAGCCGACCAATGATTTGGACATCGAGACGCTGGAGCTGCTGGAGCAGCGGCTGGCGGATTACCCAGGCACGGTGTTTTTGGTCAGTCACGACCGGCGCTTTCTGGATGCGGTGGTGACGAGCACCCTGGTGTTCGAAGGCGATGGCTGCTGGCGCGAGTACGAAGGCGGCATCGAGGACTGGATGGCGCAGTCGATGCGGCTGCATGGGCGCGTGCCGGTGTGGCCCTCGGCCTGGCGGGATGAGGGGACCGAAGACGCCGGCAAGACCGGCGCCGCCCCTACCCCACCCCGCCCGGCCGCCGCTGCGAACGCCGTACCGCCGACCCCGCGGCGGCGGCTGGGATACAAGGAGCGGCGCGAGCTGGAAGCGCTGCCCGGACTGATCGAGGCACTGGAGGCCGAGCAGCGTGCCATTGAAGCCGAACTGGCCGACGGCACGCTGTACGGGCGCGCCCCGCAGCAGGCACAGGCGTTGGCCGAGCGCCACGCGGCGATCGATGCGGCGCTGATGGAGGCCCTGGAACGCTGGGAGGCGCTGGATTGCTGGGCGCGGGAAGCATCGTCCGGCAGCCGCTGATCGGCGTTGCGTGGGTATAGTGCCCCTTCTGGCGACATTTGTACGTTCCATGCCCTGGAGTGAATTCATCGCCCTGCTGACGCTGGCCACGGCCACCAGCTTCACGCCCGGGCCCAACACCACGCTGTCCACCGCACTGGCCGCCAACGGTGGTCTGCGGCGCGCGCTGCCCTTCGTGTGCGCGGTCCCGGTGGGTTGGTCGCTGCTGCTGGCACTGTGCGCGGCGGGGGTGGGCGGGGCTGTGCTGGCGATGCCCGTCCTGCGGCAGGGGATTCTGTGGGGGGGCGTCGCCTACCTGCTGGTGCTGGCGTGGCGCTTGTCCGGCAGCACGACACTGGCCCAGGTGGGGGCGCAGCGCCTGCAGATATCGTTCGCGCGCGGCGTGGCTTTACAGTTTTTCAACATCAAGGCGTGGATGCTGGCGCTGTCCATCGTCGCGGGATGGATTGCCGGTCATCCGCAGGGTTGGTCCCGCTTCTGGCTGGTGCTGCCGGTGATGGTGTTCTACGCTTTTGCGAGCAATCTGACCTACGCGCTGGCGGGTTCGGTGTTGCGGGGTTGGTTGGCCGGCCCTCTTGTCGAGGGGCGACCGAGCAGACGGCGGCTGCGGGTGTTCAACCGCTTGATGGCGGCGGCTCTAGTGCTGACGGCCATCTGGATGCTATCAGCGGGATTGGGCGGCGCGGCAAGGTGAGGATCCAGGGCGGCCCGAGGGCGGGGGAGGTTGCAGCAGGGATGTGCCCCCGTCACAGCCGCGACTGCCCGCAAAGACTGGCAGACCCAGAATGCCGGGCATGGGAACCATTCACCTCGTGCGGCACGGGCAGGCCTCTTTTGGCAGCGACGATTATGACCGCCTCAGCCCGTTGGGCTGGCAGCAGGGCCAGCGACTGGGCGAGCATTTTCGCGCGCACGGGATGCGCGTCGAGGCCGTTTTCACCGGCACCTTGCGCCGCCACCACGAGACCTGGCAGGCGATCCGGACTGGCTGGGGGGAGGACTTGGATGCCCAGACTTGGCC
>CALEDU010000051.1 GCA_937949455.1 uncultured Tepidimonas sp.
TAGCTCAGGTGGATGTCCCAGTGCTCCAGCTGCGTGGTGGCGGGCAGCACATAGTCGGCGTAATCGGCCGTATCGGTAAGAAATTGCTCCAGCACCACGGTGAACAGGTCCTCGCGTGCGAAGCCACGCACCACTTGGGCGGATTCGGGGGCGACGGCGACGGGATTGCTGTTGTAGACGATGAGGGCCTCGATGGCTGGACCAAAGTCGGCTGACGCCGGGCGCAACAAATCGTTGCCAATGGTGCTCATGTTGATGACGCGCGGCTGCGGGCAGGGGCTGCGCTGCAGCAGGTCGGGGCGAAAGAGCACCTCGCGCTGGACGGGGTAGTGGCCTGAGCTGGACAACAGCAGGCCGCTCGCCCGGTGGCGCCAAGCGCCGACGACCGCCGGCAGACAGGCCACGGCGCGCACCGCGTTGCCGCCCCCGCGCACGCGCTGCATGCCGTAGTTGAGGCGGATCGCTACCGGCTCGCGTCGCTGTACGCAAGCCCCGATGTCGCGCGCCAGCGCGGTGATTTGTTCCACGGGCAGGCCGCACACGGCGGCTGCGCGCTCGGGTGGCCACTCCAAAGCACGGGCGCGTAGCGCCTCCCAACCCAGGGTGTGGCGTTGCACGTAGTCGTGGTCCACCCAGTCGTGCACGATGCACTGCTGCATCAGGGCGTAGGCCAGGGCCGCATCGGTGCCGGGCAGCAGCGCGAGGTGTTCGTGGCATTTTTCGGCCGTCTCGGTGCGGCGCGGGTCGATGCACACCAGCCGCGCGCCGGCGCGCTTGGCCTGTTGCGCATAGCGCCAAAAGTGCAGATTGCTGCCGACGCTGTTGCTGCCCCAGATGAGGATGAGCCGACTCTCGGCAAGGTGCTCCCGCAGCGCCCCCGCGGCACCGCAAATCGCGCTAGGATGCCCCCATGAAGCTGATCGAGCCCATCGTCGAACAGGCCGCCGCCATCGCGGCCATCCGCCGCGACCTGCATGCCCACCCGGAGCTGTGCTTTCAGGAGGTACGCACCGCCGACCGGGTGGCGGCGCTGTTGACGCAGTGGGGCATCCCCATCCACCGCGGGCTGGGCACGACCGGCGTGGTGGGCACCGTGCACGGGCGCGACGGTGGTGCCTGCGGGCGCGCTGTGGGGCTGCGCGCCGATATGGATGCGCTGCCGATGAGCGAGCTCAACACTTTCGAGCATGCCAGCCGACACCCTGGGCGCATGCACGCCTGCGGGCACGATGGCCACACCGCCATGCTGCTGGCCGCTGCGCAATACCTGGCGCAGCACCGGGACTTCGACGGGACGGTGTACCTGATCTTTCAGCCAGCGGAGGAAGGCGGTGGCGGCGCGCGCGAGATGATCGCCGACGGGCTGTTCGAGCGCTTTCCCATGCAGGCGGTGTTTGGCATGCACAACTGGCCGGGGCTGCCGGTGGGGCGCTTTGCGGTCAGCGCCGGGCCGGTGATGGCCTCGAGCAACGAGTTCGCCATCACCCTCCACGGCAAGGGGGGGCATGCCGCCCTGCCCCACGCCACGGTGGACCCGGTGCCCATTGCCTGCCAACTGGTGCAAGCCTTTCAGACCATCCTGACGCGCAACCTGCGGCCCATCGAGCCCGGGGTGATTTCCGTCACCATGATCCATGCGGGCGAGGCGACCAATGTCATCCCGGACCGCTGCGAGATCCAGGGCACGGTGCGCACCTTCACGGTGGAGGCGCTGGACCTGATCGAGCAGCGCATGCGCGAGCTGGCCGAGCAGCTCTGCGCCGCGTTTGGCGCCCGCGCGGACTTCCGTTTCCGGCGCAACTATCCGCCCACGGTCAACAGCGCGGCCGAGGCCGCCTTTGCGGCCGAGGTGATGCGCGAGATCGTGGGCGCGGATGGCGTGGTGGCCCAGGAGCCGACGCTGGGGGCAGAGGACTTTGCCTACATGCTGCAGGCCAAGCCGGGGGCGTATGTGTTCATCGGCAATGGCGATGGGGCGCACCGCAGCGCCTACGGGCCGGGCCACGACGCCGGCCCCTGTACCCTGCACAACCCGCGCTACGACTTCAATGACGAATTGATTCCGCTTGGTGCCACCTTTTGGGTGATGCTGGCGACCCGCTGGCTGGCACAGCGCGCCTGACGCTGCGGGTGTGGCCCATCACGACCGCGCATCGGCGCTCGCCCACGCCGGGCGGGCCTCCCCGAAGCGGCTGCGCGCGATGGCCAGCAAGCCATCGAAAATCAGCCCCTCGACCAGTTCGAAGGGCACCGTCATGTGCGGTGCCATTTTCCAGCCGGCACCGCCGGTCATCAGGCAAACGGGCTCCTGCCCCGCGTGTTGGCGCAGATTGTCCACCATGCGCTGCACCGCCCCGGCGATGGCAAAGGTGCCACCGCTGGTGAGCGCATCGCTGGTGTTGGTGGGAAAGGCCCGGACCTCGCCGGTGGGCACATGCAGCCCCGCCGTGCCGGACTCCAGCGCGCGCAGCATGATGCCGTGGCCTGGCAGGATGATGCCGCCCAGAAAGCGGCCCTCGGCGTCGATCGCCTCGACGGTGACGGCGGTGCCCACCATGACCACCACGCATGGCCGCGAGTCACCGCGGGCCAGCAGGCGCTGGCGCGCGCCGATCATCGCCACCCAGCGATCCGAGCCCAATCGAGCCGGGTGGTCGTAGCCGTTGACCAGCCCAGCCTCGGCCTGGTTGGGAACCACCCACTGCGCCGGGGCGTCCCACAGTTCCAACTGCTGCTCCACCCGGTGGCGCACCCCGGCACCCGCGACGATGCTGCCGAGCACCCAGCGCGGCGCTCGCAGCGCGCGCCAGTCGCCCTCGGCCAGGGTTTCGATGTTTTCCAGAAACTGCACGCCGTGCGCGAGCAGGCGCGCTCCAGGGGCCGGTGCCTCGTACAGCGCCCATTTGAGGCGGGTGTTGCCCACATCCAGCGCGAGCAACGCGGTCGATTCGATGGCAGCAGGGTCGGGCGCAGTCATCGAAACATCATAAACGCCGCCAGCACCGTGCTTGGCCAGGGCTGGCGGCGCAGTCGTCGCGACGGGCTCAGTTTTGCCGCCAGGGCAGCCCCCGGTGACGCCAGCCCCCGCGCTGTCCGCGCTGGCCGCGCTCGTCGGGGTCGCCCTCGAAGCCTTCGAGCACGTTGTAAGCCGTGGCCCCCAATTCCGTCGCGCGCCGCGCGGCGGCGATGGAGCGCGCACCACTGCGGCACAGCATCAGCAGCGGGCGATCGCTGTGCTCCAACAAAGCCCGCACGCCGTCATCGAAGGCTGGATTGGGCAGCATGCCAGGCCACTGCTTCCACGCCAGCGCCTGCGCCCCAGGCACATAGCCCACCCACTCGCGCTCGGCATCGGTGCGCACGTCCACCAGCACGGCGCGGCCCTCTTGCACCCAGCGCCAGGCCAGTTCGGGTGCCACGTCGCCCGCGTAGCCCTGAGCGGGGCGCGGCACCTCGCGCTCGGCACCGTCGGCGTCGTGGCGCAGGCCCCCGCGCAGATTGGCCGGCACGGCCTCGTCCATGCGGCGCGGCCGCGGCAAGCTCAGGCGGTTCATGAGCGCGACGAACTCTGCCAGGCTCTTGCCAGCCAGGCGCGGATTGTGCGCCTTTTCGTGCCCGATGGTGGAATGCGTGCGGCCGTGGTAGTCGTGCCCGGGCCAGACGATGGCCGTATCGGGCAGCGTGAACAGCCGCTCGGTGATGCTGCGGTACAGCGCCTCGGCGCTGCCGGACTGGAAATCGGTGCGGCCGCAGCCGCCGATGAGCAGCGTGTCGCCGGTGAAGACATGCACTTGGCCATCCACCTGCCAGACGTAGCTCATGCTGCCGGCGGTGTGGCCGGGGGTGGCCAGGGCCTGCAGCCGCTGGGCGCCAAAGGTCAGCTCGTCGCCGTCGTGCAAGGCGCGGTGTACGGTGACAATCCCACAGGCCGCCGGTGCCGCGGTGTGGGCGCCGGTGTGCTCTGCCAGCGCAAGCGCACTGGTGATGTGATCGGCGTGCGCATGGGTTTCGATCACCCAGCGCAGGCGCAAGCCGTAGTCACGCAACACCTGCAAATCGCGCTCGAGCTGCTCGTCCACCGGATCGATGATGACGGCCTCGCGCGTGTCGGGATCGAACAGCACATAGGTGTAGGTGCTGGAGGCAGGATCGAAGAGCTGGATGGGACGCATACCACGGATAGTAGCGGTTTGTGTGCATGACCGCGACCGCGGCGCGCCGGCACCGGGTCGGGCAAAACGGGCCGCAGGTCACAGGGCTGCGTACCATACACAAAACGGCAGTGCTATCCAATCGCAGCCCGCCGGGGTCACGCGCAGATTTTTGCTGGTCCTGCAAACCGGGGATTGCCAAGCGGGTTCAGACTTCGCTAACATTGACGTTTACGTAAACGTCAATCGATGATTGGCCACCCCGTTGCGCACTGCGCATGATCGGAATCGATGATGCGCCTTCGAGGAGACCCATCCATGACCAACCTGTCCGCCGAGTTTCAGGCCCTGGCCCAGTACCGCCCCACGCACAAAGTGCGTTTCGTCACCGCCGCCAGCCTGTTCGACGGGCACGACGCGGCCATCAACATCATGCGCCGCATCCTGCAAAGCATGGGGGCGGAGGTCATCCATTTGGGCCACAACCGCAGCGTGGACGAGGTGGTCACCGCCGCCTTGCAGGAGGATGTGCAGGGCATCGCGGTGAGCTCCTACCAGGGCGGGCATGTGGAGTACTTCAAGTACATGGTGGATTTGCTGCGCCAGCGTGGCGGCGAGCACATCCAGGTGTTTGGTGGTGGCGGCGGCGTGATCGTGCCCAGCGAAATCCGCGAGCTGATGGACTACGGCGTGGGCCGCATCTACAGCCCCGAAGACGGCCAGCGCATGGGCCTGCAGGGCATGATCGGCGAGATGCTCATGCGCTGCGACCGCGACCTCTCGCCCTATGCGCCGCGCGACATCGCGGCCATCCAGGGCCACAGCGACGCCGCCTGGCGGGCGCTGGCGCAACTGATCACCGTGCTCGAAAATGGGCAGGCCGACCCGGCCTTGTCGGCGCGCCTGCGCGCGGCCGCGGCTGACACGCGGGTGCCGGTGCTGGGCATCACCGGCACGGGCGGTGCGGGCAAGAGCAGCCTGACCGACGAACTCATCCGCCGCCTGCGGCTGGACCAGGAGGACCGCCTGCGGGTGGCCGTGATCAGCATCGACCCGAGCCGGCGCAAAAGCGGCGGGGCACTGCTGGGCGACCGCATCCGCATGAATGCCATCGGCCCGTGGCAGCAGGGCCCGCGGGTGTACATGCGCAGCCTGGCCACGCGCGAATTCGGCAGCGAAATCTCGGCCGCGCTGCCGGATGTGATTGCCGCCTGCAAGGTGGCGGGCTTCGACCTCGTGATCGTGGAGACCTCTGGCATTGGGCAGGGCGACGCCGCCATCGTGCCGCATGTGGATGTGCCGCTGTATGTGATGACGCCAGAGTTTGGCGCGGCCAGCCAGCTGGAAAAAATCGACATGCTGGACTTTGCCGAGTTCGTGGCGATCAACAAGTTCGACCGCAAGGGCGCGCTGGACGCCCTGCGCGACGTGGCCAAGCAGGTGCAGCGCAACCGCGAGGCCTGGGGCCAGCGGCCAGAGGAGATGCCGGTGTTTGGCACCATGGCCGCGCGCTTCAACGACGACGGCGTGACGGCGCTGTATCAGGCGCTCAAGCCCCGGCTGGCCGAGCTGGGGCTAAACCTGCCGCTGGGTGTGGAGGGCGGCCGGCTGCCGCGGGTGGAGGTGCGCCACAGCAGCAACCAGACCCCGATCGTGCCGCCGGCGCGCACCCGCTACCTGGCCGAAATCGCCGAGACCGTGCGCGGCTACAAGCGGCGGGTGCAGGCGCAGGCGCGTTTGGCGCGCGAAGCGCAGCAGCTGCACGCCGCCGCCCTCATGCTGGCCGAGGCCAAGCCCCACAAACCCAAGGCCGCCCAAGCCGCACGAGAGCTGGCCGAGCTGCGCGCGCAGCGTCTGGATGCCGATGCCCGCAAGCTGCTGGCGCAGTGGCCCGCCATGCAGCAGGCTTACGCGGGCGATGAGTATGTCGTCAAGATCCGCGACAAGGAAATCCGCACCCAGCTCACCCACACCACGCTCAGCGGCAACAAGATCCGCAAGGTGGTGCTGCCCAAGTACGAGGACCACGGCGAGCTGCTCAAGTGGCTGATGCTGGAAAACGTCCCCGGCAGCTTCCCGTACACCGCCGGGGTCTTCGCCTTCAAGCGCGAGGGCGAGGACCCGACGCGCATGTTCGCCGGCGAAGGCGACCCGTTCCGCACCAACCGGCGCTTCAAGCTGCTGTCCGAAGGCATGCCGGCCAAGCGGCTGTCCACGGCGTTCGACTCGGTCACGCTCTACGGCGCCGACCCCGACCCGCGGCCGGACATTTATGGCAAGGTCGGCAACTCCGGCGTGTCCATCGCCACGCTGGACGACATGAAGGTGCTCTACAGCGGCTTCGACCTGTGCAGCCCGAGCACCAGCGTGTCCATGACCATCAATGGCCCGGC
>CALEDU010000052.1 GCA_937949455.1 uncultured Tepidimonas sp.
GCTGGCCTTGGACTCGCCCAGCACCCAGCGCACCGCGTCCATGATGTTGGATTTGCCGCAGCCGTTCGGGCCCACCACCCCGACCAGCTGCCCCGGGAGCTGGAAGGTGGTCGGCTCGGCAAACGATTTGAAACCGGACAATTTGATGGTCTGCAGGCGCACGGGGCGCTAGTGTACGTGCCCACAACGGCTACCATTGCGGCCCATGGTCCCCGACGTCAACCCGCTGCTGCAGAGGCTGCAGCCTTACCCCTTCGAACGCCTGCGCACGCTGTTGGCTGGCATCACACCCAATCCGGCCCTGCGCCCCATCAACCTGGGCATTGGTGAACCCCGGCACCCCACGCCGGCGGTGCTCAGGGACGCGCTGCATGCCGCCATCGAAGACCCCGCGGGCGGGCTGTCCGCCTACCCCGCCACGGCCGGCACGCCCGCGCTGCGCAATGCCTGCGCCGCCTGGCTGCAGCGCCGCTATGGCCTCGCGGTCGATGCAGCCACGCAGGTGCTGCCGACACTGGGTTCGCGCGAGGCGTTGTTCGCGCTGGCACAGGTGGTCATCGACCCGCGTGCCTTTGCCCACGGCCCGCAACCCGTGGTCGTCTGCCCCAACCCGTTCTATCAGATTTACGAAGGCGCGGCACTGCTGGCCGGCGCCACCCCCTGGTACGCCCCCAGCGACCCGGCACGCAACTTTGCCGTGGATTGGGACAGCGTGCCCGACGCGGTGTGGGCGCGCACCCGGCTGGTGTATGCCTGCTCGCCAGGCAATCCGACGGGAGCGGTCATGCCACTGGCGCAGTGGCGGCGCTTGTTCGAGCTGAGCGACCGCTACGGCTTCGTCATCGCCAGCGATGAGTGCTACAGCGAGATCTATTTCCGCGACGAGCCGCCGCTGGGCGCGCTGCAGGCTGCGGCTGCGCTGGGCCGCCGTGATTTCCGCCGCTTGATCATGCTGACCAGCCTGTCCAAGCGCAGCAACGCCCCTGGGCTGCGCAGCGGCTTTGTCGCGGGGGATGCGTCGCTGATCCGCGCCTTCACCCTCTACCGCACCTACCATGGCAGTGCCATGAGCGTGGCGGTCCAGCACGCCAGCGCGGCGGCCTGGGCGGACGAGGCCCATGTCACCGCCAACCGCGAGCAGTACCGCGCCAAGTTTGCCCAAGTGACGCCGCGGCTGGCCGAAGTGATGGATGTGCCACTGCCCGACGCCGGTTTTTATCTGTGGGCGCAAGTGCCCGCGCGCTTTGGCGGTCGCAACGGCGGCAGCGACACCGACTTTGCCCGGGATTTGTTCGCCCAATACAATGTCGTTGTGCTGCCGGGCAGTTATCTGGCCCGCGAGGCGCAAGGGGTCAACCCTGGCACCGGCCGCATTCGCATGGCGCTCGTGGCCGAGGTGGACGAATGCCTCGAAGCTGCCGAGCGCATCGTCCGCTTTGTTCGGGGTTGATGGCTGCCTTTGCCGCCCCGCCTCACGATTCACGCCTACGACCATGACCCAACAACTGCAGCAGATCATCGAAAACGCCTGGGACAACCGCGGCCAACTCTCGCCTGGCAATGCCCCGCAGGAGGTCGTCGATGCCGTCGAGCATGTGATTGGCGAGCTCAACCATGGCCGCTTGCGCGTCGCCACCCGCGAGGGCGTGGGCCAGTGGACGGTGCACCAATGGATCAAAAAGGCGGTGCTGCTGAGCTTTCGCCTGCACGACAACCAAATCATGCAGGCGGGTGACTTGACTTTCTACGACAAAGTCAGAACCAAGTTTGCCCACCTCAGCCCGCAAGAGATGGCCGCCGCTGGCGTGCGCGTGGTGCCGCCTGCGGTGGCGCGGCGCGGCAGCTTCATTGCCCGGGGTGCGATCCTGATGCCGAGCTACGTCAACATCGGGGCCTACGTGGACGAGGGCACGATGGTGGATACTTGGGCCACGGTCGGCTCCTGCGCTCAGGTCGGTAAAAATGTGCACCTGTCAGGCGGTGTGGGCTTGGGCGGTGTGTTGGAGCCGCTGCAGGCCAGTCCGACCATCATCGAGGACAATTGCTTCATCGGCGCGCGCTCCGAAATCGTCGAAGGCGTGATCGTCGAGGAAAACTCCGTCGTCTCGATGGGGGTCTACATCGGCCAGAGCACACCGATCTACGACCGTACCACGGGCGAGGTCCTGTACGGGCGCGTGCCCGCCGGCTCGGTGGTCATCAGCGGCAGCCTGCCCAAGGAAGGCGGCAAGTACAGCCTCTATGCCGCCATCATCGTCAAGCGGGTTGATGCGCAGACGCGCGCCAAGACCAGCCTCAACGAGCTGCTGCGCGACTGATACGGCCGGTACGCATCACCTTGGGGGAAGACACTGGCGATGGGCCCGATGGAGCAACTGCTGCGGCTGATGGCCGAAAAAAAGGCCTCCGACCTGTATCTGTCGGCCTTCTCGCCGGTGCTGATCAAAATCAACGGTGTGACGATGCCGGTCAACGCGCAGCAGCCGCTGCCGGCGGACGGCCCCTACCGGCTGTTGGCGCAGGTCATTGCACCGGAGCATCTGCAGGAGTACGACCGGACAGGCGAACTCAACATCGCGATCCCTATGCCAGAGGTGGGGCGCTTTCGTATCAGCGCCATGCGCCAGCGCGGCACCTGTGCGGTGGTGGTGCGCTTCATCAGCGGGCAGATCCCCAAGGTCAGCGAGCTGGGCATCCCGCCCGTGTTGACGCAGATGATCATGGCCAAACGCGGTCTGATGCTGGTGGTGGGCTCGACCGGTTCGGGCAAGAGCACCACGTTGGCCGCGCTGCTGGACCATCGCAATGAAAACACCACCGGGCACATCCTCACCATCGAGGACCCGATCGAGTATCTTTTCAAGAACAAAAAAAGCGTGGTCAACCAGCGTGAAGTAGGCACCGATACCGCCACGCTCAACATCGCGCTAAAGAACGCGTTGCGCCAAGCGCCGGATGTCATCCTGATCGGCGAGATCCGCGACCGTGAAACCATGTCGCAAGCGATCGCCTACGCGCAGTCGGGCCACCTGGTGCTGGCCACCCTACACGCCAACAACAGCTACCAGGCGCTCAACCGCATTCTCAACTTCTACCCTGCCGAGGTGCGGCCGACCATGCTCAACGACCTGGCCTCGTCGCTCAAGGCCATCGTGTCGCAGCGGCTGCTGCGCACGGTGGACGGCGGCCGCACGCCGGCGGTGGAAGTGATGGTCAATACGCGACTGATCAGCGAATTGATCGAGAAGGCCGATTTCTTTGGCGTGCGCGAGGCGCTGGAAAAGTCCATGGCCGAGGAGTCGCAAACCTTCGAGGCCGACCTGGCGCGGCTGATCCTGTCCGGACGCATCACGCGCGAAGAGGGGCTGGCCTACGCCGACTCGCCCACCAACCTCCTGTGGCGGCTGCAGAACGACGACCGCGCGCGCACTGAAGCGACTGCGCACGCGACGGCCTCCGGCAAGGCGGGCCAAACCGGCCAAGGCAGCGGCCCCTCCTTCGACGGTTTTCTCCCTCCCCAATCCTGAGCGCGGCGCGCGCCCGCCACATTCCCATGACCGAAACCCTCCGCCTCACCGAGGCTTTGATCCGCCGCCCCTCTGTCACCCCCGACGACGCCGGCTGCCAGGCACTGCTGGCCGAGCGGCTGACGGCGCTGGGCTTTGCCTGCGAGACGATCGTCAGCGGCCCGGGCGACTTTCGCGTCACCAATCTGTGGGCGCTGCGGCCTGGAGCCAGCCCCGACGCGCCGGTGCTGGTGTTTGCCGGCCACACCGACGTGGTGCCGACGGGGCCGCTGGAGCGCTGGCACAGCGACCCGTTTGACCCCACTCTGCGCGACGACAAACTCTACGGGCGGGGTGCCAGCGACATGAAAGCCTCGCTGGCCGCCATGGTGGTGGCGTGCGAAGCTTTTTTGCGCGCGCACCCGAGGCCGGCCTTGTCGATTGGCTTTTTACTGACCAGTGACGAGGAAGGCCCGGCGCGCGACGGCACCGTGGTGGTGTGCGAGGCGCTGCGCCAGCGCGGCCAACGGCTGGACTGGTGCATCGTGGGCGAACCCACCAGCGTGCAGCGCACCGGCGACATGATCAAAAATGGCCGCCGTGGCACCATGAGTGGGCGGCTCACCGTCAAGGGTATCCAGGGCCATATCGCTTACCCGCATCTGGCGCGCAACCCCATTCACCTGTTGGCACCCGCCTTAGCCGAGCTGGTCGCCACGCGCTGGGACGAAGGCAACGCCCACTTCCCGCCCACCAGTTGGCAGGTCAGCAACATCCATGGCGGCACCGGGGCCAGCAACATCATCCCTGGCACCGTGGTGGTGGACTTCAACTTCCGCTTCAGCACCGAATCCACCCCGCAGAGCCTGCAAGCTCGCGTGCAGGAGATTCTGGCGCGGCACGGCCTGGCCCCCGGCACCGACTACGAGCTGCACTGGACCATCGGTGGCCTGCCCTTCCTGACCCCGCGCGGCCCGCTGGTCGATGCGGTGAGCGCCGCGATCCGCGACGTTACGGGTCTCGACACCGAGCTGTCCACCACCGGCGGCACCAGCGACGGACGCTTCATCGCACAGATCTGTCCGCAGGTGGTGGAACTGGGCCCGCCCAATGCGTCGATCCACAAGGTTGACGAGCACATCGCCCTAGACGATCTCAATACACTTACGCTCGTCTATCAGCGCGTCTTGGAGTTCCTTGCGCGCAAAGCCGAAACAATTTCCTCTACCCCCGCTTCCGAATGACACTCATTGCTCGACTCTCGATATCTTTCAGCGCAGCCCTCATCGCTGTCAGTACGGCTACAGAGACGCTGGCCAGCGATTTTGAATCAGCACTTGCCGCGTATCGCAGCGGGAAAAAAACACAAGCTCTCGAATTGCTGCAGCGCCAATTGAATACGGAACCAAAAGATATTCAACTTCTGCTGCTCAAGGGTGTGATACTGGCCGAATCTGGCAAAACCCAAGAAGCCCGACTCATCTTTCAGAATCTCGTCAAAGAATACCCAAGCTTACCAGAGCCCCGCAACAACCTGGCCCTGCTTTATGCGGCCGAGGGTGATCTCGACAATGCGCGCGCCACCCTGGAAATGGCGCTAAGAAGCAACCCCAGTTACGCCGTTATTTACGAAAATCTCATCGAGATCTATAGCCAACTTGCCAGCCAATCATTCGCGCGAGCCACCAACCGTAACCCGAAAGCCAAGGAGGTCCAGCCCAAGTTGCGCTTAATCAGCGAAGTGCTGACACTGCCCCCGGGATCAGCATCAGGGGAGAGGCGGATCGCCCAAATCGAAAACGCAAAATCTGACCCACCAAATGCAACGAGGGTCGAACAAGCGCACCGCATCAATACATCCTCTACCCCCTCCGAACCATCCACGACCACGGAAGCTAGTACAGACAACCTGCCAGGGGTGCGCCAGGCGGTGGAATCATGGCGTCGCGCGTGGAGCGCGCGCGATATGAAATCTTATCTCAGCAGCTATATACCAGGGTATACCCCCAATGGCAGGATGACCCACGAACAGTGGATTGAAGAGCGCAAGGCACGTATAGAAACACGCAAGCACATCGATATCGAACTGTCAGACCTGCACATACGCCAAATTCAGAAGGACAAAGTGGCAGTGCGCTTTGTCCAGCACTATCGATCAGATATACAAAAAAGTCAAACACGAAAAGAATTGGTTCTGATTCTTCAGGGGGACCGCTGGCTCATCGCCAGCGAGCGCACGGTCTGACTTCACGAAAAATGCTTACCACTGCGTTACGAAGGCGTCGCGTCGTGATAGTCGCATTGTTGTGCATGCCTGCACTGCTTGTGGGGTGGCTGGTTGTAGCTGCCTCACCGGGTCGGCCTACCTCTGCCCAAGCTGCCCCCACAGTACCACTGTCAACCCAGGATCAGAACGATACTGCATGGACCCTGCTGTCCGAGCCTGAGCGCGTGGTGTTGCAAGCCACACAGGCAATGCTGGACGGTCGACTCCGCCAGGCCGAGGACCTTTTGATGGAGGTCATTCAGCGTGAACCGAGTTTCCGGTTGGCGCATGCCCTGCTGGCTGATTTGAGGCGTGTTTACGCCGGATTAGATCCCAATCTGCCTCAGCAGTCTGTAGACCCTGAACTGCACAAGCTGGCCGAGGAATGGAAGGTCCGGCTCCAAGCCTTGGACCACATACCTACACAACCCTCTTGGCCAAAGGGAGTGGTCAGCTTTTCACCCAATAACCGACATGCTTTTATACTGGATGCCAGTACACTGCGGCTTTATTGGATCCTTCCTTCCGCTGATGATAGCCCGCCGGCAGTGGTATCGAGTTTTTATGTGTCAGTAGGCAAAGCGGGTGTTGGTAAAGAAGCGGAGGGTGACAACAAGACCCCTTTTGGTGTTTACCGAGTCATCGGACAGAGAACGGCTGAGAAGTTACCTGCATTTTACGGGGCTGGTGCCCTGATACTGGACTACCCCAATCCTATTGACCAGCTGTTGGGCCGCACCGGCAGTGGTATATGGCTGCACGGCACACCACCCAATGCCTACACCCGCGATCCTTTGGCCTCAGAAGGATGTATCGTTTTGGCCAACGATGATATGCGCAGGCTATTAAAACTCACCGATGCGAGTGACAGCCTCGTCTTGGTGGTCTCTTCCTTGCAATGGCAATCCGAGGCCCAACACAAACTCGAGCGCGAGAAGGCCATGACCCGACTCCAAGCTTGGGCCCGGCGGACGCTTGGCCGAGAGCTGGCTTCTAACCGAGTCGGCATACAGCAATGGCCAGAGCGCGACGGCCACCGATATTGGCGCATCGAGTATTTGCCGGATGAACCCGAGAGGCAAACGCTCATCTGGTATCTGCGCGAATCCGAAGACAGCTTAGAATATGTCGCCGGTTCAAAGCCAAATCTCAAACCGGCGCTTCACACCTACGCTGAGAGTACGGCTCAGACCGGTCCTGTGATCTCGAGCGCCGGCTCCAGCCCCCCGTCCGATGCCCAAGCAGATCCAGTCCTCAAAGCTGTGCAGTCGTGGGCCTCCGCCTGGAGCGCGCGCGATGTGCAGGCCTATCTAGCCCACTATCATCCCCAGTTCAAACCCAAAGAAGCCTCAACCCGCGCTGAATGGGAAACACAACGACGCCTGCGCATCGAAAGCCGACGCCACATTGAGGTGGAGGTCCTGAACCCGCGCGTTCAGCGCGACGGCGCGCGGGTCAACGTGACATTTATCCAACGCTATCGCGCCGATGGACAACGTGAATTGCGTGCACGAAAAACCCTGGTGCTACAACTCGTAGGTTCACGCTGGTTGATCATTGAGGAGCGCACCGGATGAACGCTCCGCCTCAATCCGTTTTCCCAACGCTGGGACAACTCCTCGACGAGGCCGAGCAGCGCCTGTCCGAAGCGAATGTGAGCTTCGGCCACGGCACCACCAACGCCCGGGACGAAGCTGCCTGGCTGGTGCTGTGGCGGCTGGGTCGGCCGCTCGATCTGGATCTGCACGCCCACGCCGCCGACCCCGTGGCAGCTGGCGACGCCGAGGCGGTGCGCGCACTGATCGACACCCGCATCCGCACCCGCAAACCGGCCGCCTACCTCACCGGCGAAGCCTGGCTGCAAGGCGTGCCGTTTTTCGTGGATGAACGCGTGATCGTGCCGCGCAGTTTCATCGCCGAGCTGATCGCCGCTGCCCCACAGGCCGACCCCATCGACCCCTGGCT
>CALEDU010000053.1 GCA_937949455.1 uncultured Tepidimonas sp.
GATCGGCATCCCCGGTCTTGGTGAAAAAAAGCGTGCAGCCTATGGTGCCGACGTGTTGCGCATCATCGCGCAGGCGCTGGATGCACCTGTGCCTCAGATGCCCGAGCCGCTGGCCGCGTGGGCCTGACCGGACGGCAGTGCAGGGGCGGCGCTGTCAGCCGCGACCGCGCAGTCCGGCACAGTGATCGGCGGGCGCAGTGGCTGGCGTCAGCCATAGCGCATCGAAGGCTGGGTCCAGTTCGACGAGCGCGGCGTCGGTGGCGCGCAGCTCGACGCTGACGCAGGCATGCGCGGCCTCGGCCGCGCTGCGGCGCACCAGGTGATGGGGTACGCCGCGGTCACGCCGGGCGTGCTGTGCACCGGTTACCAGCACCACTGTGCGGCCCGGTGTGCGACGCTCCAGCAGCGTCGCAGCCATCGCGTCGTCGCGCGCCAGTTGGATACGCGCCATGGCTGGCAGCTGTGCTGCCGGCAGCAAGCCGCAGTGACCCTCATCCAACGTGCGGTGCAACGCGGCGCGTTGCTCGGTATCGGTCAGCGTGTCGTCCCATGCGGCATCGCGCATGACTTCGGCGTGTCGATGACGCGGCAAATTGCCACCGACCACCGGTATGCCAGCGCGCACTGCGGCCATCACCACCGGCCCGTAGCGTTGCCACGGCCAACCGGCGTCGTTCCATGCCAGTGCTGCACGCACCGTATCCTCGTCAGCAGAGGAGGCCAGTGCCGCAGTGTCGTGGCCACGCTCTGCCATCTCCAGCACCAGCGCGGCCAGCCGGTCCTGCCGAGCCAACACCTGCACCGCAGCAGCCTGTAGCCACTGGTGGGCATCGGCGTCGTGCTGCTCGCCCAACAGCAGCCAGTCGATCGTGCCCAGGGCCTGCAGGCGCGCGCGTACCCAAGCCAGCCGCGCTTGGGCATCGGCGATGATGCCGCGCGCGTCCTCGCCGCCCGCAAGCGCGGCGCGCGGTATCGCACTCGCCCACGGGGCCAGCGCCGCTGCGGTGGCTTGGCGCAGCCAGCGCCGGCGTGCCGGGACGGTCGTCATGGAATCATCATCAGTGCATCACCACCGGGGTTTGCGCCAGGGACGCGTAACTCTCCAGCGTGTCCTCCACCTCTTCTTGGGTGGGGGTGTTTTGTTGCCATGCCTCGATCTGCTGCTGGAACAGCTCGGCCCACGAGCCGTCCAGGTACACCTCTTTGCCGGAGCGTTTATCCACGATTTCGAAGCCGTGCCGCGGCATTACCGGCCGCTGTGAATTGCCTTCGGCCGCGCCCGCCATCTCCTGGGCGTTGGCCAAGATGTGAACCACCGCAAAGCTGTCGGAGTTGTAGAGCATGTGCATGACCAGACTATCCTCGAAACACAGATTCCCTGCAAGTCGGCAGTGGTGCGGGAGGTCTGTCTCGTGGTTGGCCTCAACCGCCTGGTGAGCAGTTCGGGGCGGGATGCGTTTTTTCAAGGGGTGGCGCTGGCTGGGTGCCAGCGGCGCAGCCGCTGCTCCACACGATCGCCGTTGGACTGCAGCAACACGATGCGCACGGGCAAACCCGCGATGGCAGGGGCATACCATGCTTCGACTCGAAGGTCCTGCGCACCGTCTGGTACACGCCGCAGGTGCAGCGCCTCGAAGCTGCCCGCTGGGACGGCGATGGACTCGCGCCCCACGACCTCGATGGTCCACGACTCCAGTAGTCCTGGGCTGACCACGGGGATGCGCCAGCGTTGCCCGGGTTCCATGGCCTCCATCCAGCCGCCCAGTTGGATGAACACCCCTAAGCGATCTTGTGTGCCTATGGGCAGGCCTTCGAAAGAGATGTCGCCATGGGTGCGCGCCCGCCCAGGCTCGGGCGGGGCGGGCCACTCGAAAGTCAGCCAGCGCTCGCGCCGCGCCCGGTCTTCGAAGCGGGCGGGTTGTAGGCCCGCGGGAGTGAGCGTCCCGCTGCTGACCTGAATGCGGCTGCCCAACAGAAAAGCCCGCAGCGCCAGCTCCAGCCGATAACGCTTGTCGTCCCGCTGCCAGTCCAGCACGGCGTTGGCCTGGTAGCTCAGGCCCTTGGCTTCGCCGAGCACTTCGTACTCCATCTGGCCTGCGGGCGGGGGTGTCCAGCTGTTTTCCCCGCGCTGGTCGGCGTCGACTGGGGTCGCGACCAGACGGCCAGCGGCGGCGACGGTCGATTCGTCCGCCAAGGGGGCTGGCGGGCTGGCAGGGTCATCGTCGGTCGGGTCGCTCGACCCATCCGCAAGCGTGACGGGGCTAGAGCCGTCCCCGCCTTGGATCCCGAAAGCCGGCGCAGGACCCAGGGGCACCCACTGCGACATATCCGCGCTGGCCGGGGCCGCCGGTGTCATCGCCTGGCGGGCCCGAGCGACCGGAGCCGATGCGGGGCGCTGCTGCCGGGTGGGGGCAGCGCGCTCGGGTGGCGAGACTAGGGTGGCCGAGACGGCGGGTGGCCGTGCGTCGCCCCTGAATCCGATGGAGATGCCGCTGGGGTGCCAGGCCAGCATCAGCGCGGCCAGGTGCAGCGCGACCACCGCCGTACCGACGGCCAGCGCGCGCGCCCATCGCGAATGCGGTACCCTCATGGGCGCGATACTAGCGGCTGCGCACGGCTTGCGTGAGACACCCCCCATGAAACTTGCCACCTACCGCGACGGCAGCCGCGATGGCCAGCTCGTCGTCGTTTCGCGCGATGGCACGTTGGCACACTACGCCAGCGGCATTGCCGACACCCTGCAGCAGGCGCTGCCGGGGGTGGACGGCGTGGCGGATATTGGGCCGTCGCTGGTCGTGGTCTGTGGTGACGTCTCGCCGGGGGTGGGCCCCGCCGCTGCACTGGATGCGGTTCGCCTGTTGGCCCTGGCTTGTCATTGGCGGCATGGCGAGGCGCACTCGCAGCCCGATCGGCCTTGGGGTGTCACCTTGGCGCCGCGCGTGGTCACGCCCGACGAGGTCGGTCCCGCGTGGCGCGGCGGCCGAATGGCGACCTTTTTGACCACGATGTGGAACGGGCGCAAGCTCGGCATTGCCGATGGGGCCGACCAAGAGGTGCCTTTTGGGGCGCTGATTGCCCGCGCGGCCCGAATCCGCGGTCTGTCCGCCGGGGCGGTGATCGCTGGCGGCACCCTGCCCACCCCGCAGGAGGCGGGCGACCCCCCCACCTGGCCGCGTGGCTACGCTTCTTTGGCCATGCGCCGCGCAGCCGAGCGCCTAACCCTGGGGAGCGCCAGCACCCCCTGGCTGGGCCCAGGAGATCGGGTGCACATCGAGGCCCGCCTGCCCGACGGTCGGGCCCCCTTTGGCTCCATCGATGTCGATTGGGTCCCCGCTCAGAGCGACGGCGTCGCGCCGGGGTGGTCGCGCTCGTAACGGGTCTGGCAGTCGATGCAGCGCTGTGCAGTCGGGGCGGCGTGCAGCCGAGCGGCCGGGATCTCCGCCCCGCAGTCCGTGCACAGCCCGAAGGTGCCGTTGGCGATGCGCTGCAGGGCCTCGTCGATGGCACGCAGCGCCGCGGTCTCGCGCTCGTCCAGCGCTTGCGCCAGATCGCGCTCGCTGTCCACCTGGGTCCAGTCGCCGCTTTGGATATCGTGCGGATCCATGGCTGCCTCTGCGCGGCCGATCTTGCCGCCCCGCTGGGCTCGGATCTGCGCGATCAGGTCGGCGCGCATCTGTTGCAGTTGCTGGACATAGATATCGAAGTTGGGCTGGCTCATGATCTCGGCTGGTGAAAGCGGCCCGGGCGCGGGCCAATCCCCGACATTGTGGCGTCGATGGCCAGCGATGACCCAGGTCAGGCGGATCGCGTGGGCCAGCCTTTGATGCCGATCAAGGGCTGATCACAAGCCAGCGGGTGTCGTGCCCGGCGCGCGGGTCGTGCATTGGACTCAGGCGGCTGGATCACGGCTGTCCGCAGCCGCGTGGCTGTGGCATGCTACGGCGCAAGCGGCCTCGCATGCCGCGCAAAGGGGACCTCCATCATGACCTCGCCCAATTTCGGCCCTTTCCAGGCGGCTTGCGCGCCCTATGCCCAGTACATCCCTGGGTTTGCCTTTCTGCAAGGCTTGGCCGGCAACACCCCGGCGGCGGATATGCCGTCCATGTCCCAGTGGGTAGCCCCGGTGTTCGATGTCGATGAGCTCGAGCAGCGCATTCGCGACCTCAAGGCCGTCCATTTCTGGCTGGAACAAAACGCCCGCGCACTGCAGGCGACGATCCAGGCGCTGGAGGTGCAGAAGATGACCCTGGCCGCGCTCAAGGGCATGAACGTCAGTCTCAACGAAATGGCACAAGCATGGGCCGGTTCCGGCGCCCAGGCCAGCCCAGGCACGGGGGCGCGAGCGGCTTCGGCGGACTCGCCCACGGCCAGCGATGCACCGGCAAACGGGCCTGCCGTGGCGCCCGGAGTGGATCCGCTGCGCTGGTGGCGGTCGCTGACCGATCAGTTCCAGATGATCGCGGCCCAATCCTTGCAGGAGATGGCGCAACACGCTGCAACGGCCACCGCGACGGCGATGGCGGCCACGGCAGCATCGCCAGCCGCGCCTGCCGCATCGTCGGCATCGTCGGCATCGTCGGCATCGTCAGCGGTGCCGCCCGCGCCACGGGCGAGTCGCTCGGCGCGACCCCCCAAGGCTGCCCAAGCCCCCACGGATGGCCCGGCCACGATCACGAGGCGGGGGCGTTCGGCAGCTGCACCCTCAGACGCAGGGGGCACGCCTGACCCTGCGTCAGCCCGGGCCGCGCATGGGCGTGTCGCGGCACCCAGCCAGCGGGCCACTGCGCCCGCACCGTCCCGGAGGCCGCGCGGGTGAAGCGCTTTTTGCACCGCCCATGCCATCCATCCGAACTGGCCCATGGCCGCCGCGTTGGTGTTGGCCCAACTGCGCGCCCAATTGGCTGCAGCGGCACCTGCCGACCCGGCTGGTCGCCTGTCCAGCCGCCAGTCAGCGGGCCAGGGCCACTATCTGTTTGGGGGCCTGGCGGCCAGCCGTGCCGGTTCGTTGCAGATCGCGCGATCCAGCCGCGGCGGCATGGCTGGACATGGGCGCGAAGCGGCCGCTGGCCTGTTCCAAGGAGGCTTGAGCGGTGTGGCCTTCGGGCCGGATGTGGGCATCGTCTCGCGCGTGACGCAGGGTGTGCGCGCTGGATCTGTCACTGGATGACTTGCCCGCGGTGATTGCGCGGCTGCGACAGACCCTGGTCGGCTTGCAGGTGCCGGTGTCGCAGCCCTCAGCCCCTGGAACGGGGCAGGGTGGGCATGCGGGGCGCGTGCCTCTGCGCCTGGGCGGCGACCTGTTGGTGCGCCATCTGGTGGGCCTGGACCCGGCGCGGCGTGCTTTTATCCTCGGCGACGAGGTGCCCGTTGGGGCGACCCTGACCTTATGCGTGCGCGATGTGCAAGCTGCCCGGACGGACCTGGTGCGCATTTGCGCCGAGATCCGCGGCGAACTCAGTCCCGAGGAGGGGCAGACCGCCGGCGACCCCGAGCAACGCATTGCGGGCGCGCTGTATGTCAGCTGCAACGGCCGAGGTGGGCCCCACTTCGGCAGCCCCGGCACCGAGCTGCAGATCGTGCGGCATGCCCTGGGCGAAGTGCCGCTGGTCGGTTTTTTTGCTGCGGGCGAGATCGCCCACCACCGCTTGTATGGCTACACTGGGGTCTTGACCCGGTGCGCGGCAAGCCCCGCCGTTCAGGGCGGGGAGGGATAGCGCGGGCCAAACCATAATTGAACGATGCAACGCCCCCAAGCCTTCAAATACGAACTGATGCCCAACGGCCAGCAGGAGCGGCAAATGCGCCGCTGCGCTGGATCGTGTCGGTTCGTCTACAACAAAGCGCTGGCGTTGCAGAAGGAACGTTACGAGCAAGGCGAGAAGAAAGCTTGGTTACGCTGGGCTGTGATCGCCGGGGCCGCACCCCAGGTGATGCGACAGTTCAGCGCCCATGGCGCGCTCGATGAGCGCCTTCTTGAAGGCCATCGAGATGTCCTCGACAGCCTCGGCGCTCATCGGGCCAGAGACAAACGGGTCCATGAGTTCTTTGGGAATGGACGGCCATCTTGCCGCTGCGGC
>CALEDU010000054.1 GCA_937949455.1 uncultured Tepidimonas sp.
GTCCAGGTCCAACAAGTCGCCGCACAGCGTGGCATCGTGCCCCGCCCAGCGGCCGCCCGCGCGGTCCAGGGCAATGACGTCCCCCAGGACGGCCAGGCTGCGTTGCAGCTCCCAGCCGACCTGGCCGTTTTTGCCCAGCAACAGAATGCGCGGACAGGTCATGCGGCCGCCACTCCATACTGCTTTTGCACCCACGCCCGGTAGGCCCCGCTTTGCACGCGCTGTACCCAGTCGGGGTGGTCCAGATACCACTGGACGGTTTTGCGGATGCCGGTCTCGAAGGTCTCGGCCGGCTTCCAGCCCAGCTCGCGCTCGATCTTGCGGGCGTCGATGGCGTAGCGCCGGTCGTGGCCGGGGCGGTCGGGCACATGGGTGATTTGCTCGCGATAGGAGCGGCCGTCGGCCCGTGGCCGCAGTTCGTCGAGCAGCGCGCATATGGTGCGCACGATCTCCAGGTTGGGCTTTTCGTTCCAGCCGCCGATGTTGTAGGTGTGCCCGGGCTGGCCGGCCTGCAGCACACGGCGGATGGCGCTGCAGTGGTCGCGCACATACAGCCAGTCGCGCACCTGCTGGCCGTCGCCGTACACCGGCAAAGGTTGGCCGGCCAGGGCGTTGACGATCATGAGCGGAATGAGTTTTTCCGGAAAGTGGTACGGCCCGTAGTTGTTGGAGCAGTTCGTCGTGAGCACTGGCAGGCCGTAGGTGTGGTGCCAGGCGCGCACCAGGTGGTCGCTGGCGGCCTTGCTGGCGCTGTAGGGGCTGTTGGGCTCGTAGCGGTTGGTCTCGGCAAAGGGGGGGTCGTTGGGCCCCAGGGTGCCGTAGACCTCGTCGGTGCTGATGTGCAGGAAGCGAAAGGCGGTTTTTTCGGCCTCGGGCAAGGCCGCCCAGTAGCCGCGCACGGCTTCGAGCAGGCGAAAGGTGCCCACGACATTGGTCTGGATGAAATCTTCCGGCCCGTGGATGGAGCGGTCCACATGGCTTTCGGCGGCAAAGTGCAGCACCGCGCGGGGCCGGTGCTCGGCCAGCAGCCGCTCCACCAGGGCCCGGTCGCCGATATCGCCCCGCACGAAGTGATGACGCGAGTCGCCGCGCAGGTTGGCCAGATTGTCCAGGTTGCCGGCGTAGGTGAGTTTGTCCAGATTGATGATCGGCTCGTCCGACTGCGCCAGCCAGTCGAGCACGAAGTTGCTACCGATGAAGCCGGCACCGCCAGTCACAAGAAGGCTCATGTCGCAAGCATCCGGGATGGAATTGCAGGGCGGCCGGGATTGTGACACGGCGGCGGCGATCGCCGCATCGCCCCCCTGTTTGGGGGATGGCGCACCCCAGCCGATGACTTTACAATTTTTTGCGCTGCGGTGTGCCGCAGAGGGCCGCAGGCAACACGAAGGGAGAGGAGCGCGATGGGCGAACACTTCGAGCGGCGTCACGGGTCAAGGGCTTGGGTTCAATGGCTGGCTGCGGTGTGGGCAGTGGCCGTCTTGGCTGCACCGACCCAGGCCCATGCCCAACTCGACGTCAACCGCGCCACGGTGGAAGAGCTGATGCAGCTGCCCGGCATCGGCGCCGTGCGGGCGGAGCGGATCATACAAGCCCGCGCGCAGCGGCCGTTTTCTGATTGGGCGGATTTGCAAGCGCGCGTCAGCGGCATTGGCCCCAAAACCGCGCAGGCCCTGTCGCTGCACGGTCTGCGCGTGGAGGGCCGCAGCTACGGCAGCGATCTGAGCCGCGGACGCGCCCAGGCGACGGGCAGGACAACGGACATTGCTAAAAAGAACGAACGTTCGTATCATTGAGGCATGGATGCCCTTTCTGATGCCTTCACGCGCGCCCAGCAACGCGTCAAAACCTTGACACGGCGACCCGACAACGCGGTGTTGTTGCAGCTCTACGCGCTATACAAACAAGCCACGCTGGGCGACAACGCCAGCCCCAAGCCCAGCCTGACCGATCTGGTGGCACGCGCCAAGTGGGACGCCTGGAGCAAGATCAAGGGCCTGAGCCGCGAGGAGGCGATGCAGCGCTACATCGCCCTGGTGGACGGTTTGGAGTGAGCCGGCTGGGGGTGATGCAGTCTGGCCGTCAGGCCGACGCGCGGCGCACCTGTACCGAGCAGTCGTAGAAGGTGGGCGCACGGCCCAGATCGGTCAGGGCCTGGCTGGTCAGTTCGTTGACATGGGTGCCGTCGGCCCCCATTTTGCGCCACCAAATGCCCAGCCCCACGACCACGCCGGGCCGGGCCCTGCGCGGCCAACCGGGGACTCATGAACTCGCATTTGCCCGATGGGGTGGGAAAGCCGCCTTCGGCAAACGGGGCCTCGGGCAGCGACAGGGTGACATGGCCGCGGGCCAGCAAGGCGTCGAAGTCCACGGCCTGCCCAAAGGCTTGGCGGCACAGCGTCAGGTCGTCGTCGGCAAAGCAAGGGTCGTCGAAGCCCAGGCGCTGCGCCAGCTCGCGGAACACCCAGGTATTCGGCCGGGCCTGGCCCAGGGGGGCGATGGCCGGGCGGTTCAGCAGCACATCCGTGTGGCCATAGCTCAGGTGGATGTCCCAGTGCTCCAGCTGCGTGGTGGCGGGCAGCACATAGTCGGCGTAATCGGCCGTATCGGTAAGAAATTGCTCCAGCACCACGGTGAACAGGTCCTCGCGTGCGAAGCCACGCACCACTTGGGCG
>CALEDU010000055.1 GCA_937949455.1 uncultured Tepidimonas sp.
ATGCAACTCGACGTGTCCGAGCACCATGCCGTCGAAATTGAATACGTCGGCTACCTGCATCCCGCGCAGATCGGCAGCGATGTCGCGCCCGTTGTCTTCGAACAGCAAGCCGTTCCACTCGCGCAGCGCCCAGCGCTGCAGATTCAGGCAAGGATCCTGGGCAAAGTGGGGGGCCCCGATCAGCGTGCCTGTGGGCAGGTTGTGGCCCAGGCCGCCGCTGTAGGTCCAGCGGTGCAGCGGACAGACGATATGCCCGCCGGCGTGCGCCTGCCCCTCGTGGTTGAGGTTGCCTCGGCCTTTGAGCATCACGGCCTGCCGGTGGCGGCAGACGTTGCTGATGAGCTCCACGCCGCGCTCGGTGCGCACCAACGCGCGGCCCTCGCCCTCCTGCGGCAGCGCGAAATAATCCCCGACGTTGGGAACTGCGTTGGCATGCCCCACATAGCGGGGCCCGGGCTGAAAGATCGTCTCCAGTTCGCGCTGGAACAGCGCCTCGTCGAAATACACGGACACCGGCAGTTGGCTTTTCGCCTGCTGCAATGGAAGACTCAAATCGGACATGATGATCCTGACCTCAGACTCCCCCCGATGACGGGGTGTACAAGCGCGACAGAAACGTGGGGACGATTCGGCGCGGGGTTGCGGAAACACACCTCCTTGTGGGGTGAAAGCACTGTCCCCCGCCAGTCTGGACATGTCCAGGCCGCGGGGGACAGTAAATTCTACCCCCGCTCCTGTCGCGGGGGCAAGCCACTACAATTCAAAAGTGGATTGAGCTGGATCAAAAATGGCATGGCCTGTGCCATGACGCGCCACCACGCAATAGACCCTGATATGCCAAGTGCCCCGTCCCCTCTCGCCGTTGCCGACCGTGCTGCGGCCCCCGAAGCCTTGCCCGGAACCTATGAGGCAGCGGTGCAGGAGCTCGAAGCCCTGCTGGCGCGGTTGGAGTCGGGACAAATGCCGCTGGACGAGTTGCTCGGGGCCTACCAGCGCGCCTGTGCTTTGTTGACTTATTGTCGTTCGCGCTTGGAGGCAGTCGAGCAGCAGATCCGCGTGGTGGATGGCCAACACACCCGGCCGTGGGAGCCCAGTTCATGACGGATACGGCGCTGCCGGCCGTGCCGGCGGATGGGTTTGGGGAATGGATGGCGCGGCGCCTCGAGCAGATCGAGGTATTTTTGGGGGCCAACCTGCCCGCCGATGCCCCGGCTGGACTGGGCGAGGCCATGCGCTACGCCGTGCTGGACGGAGGCAAACGGCTGCGCCCGCTGCTGACCCTGGCGGCATGGGAGTCCGTGGCGAGCCCTGCCGATCCGGCGGCCGACGACCCCGTGTGGTCGGCGGCGGGAAGCGTCGAGCTCATCCATGCTTACTCCCTCGTGCATGACGATTTGCCCTGCATGGACAACGATGTCCTGCGACGCGGCAAGCCGACCGTCCATGTGTGCTACGGTGAGGCGCAGGCCTTGCTTGCGGGCGATGCGCTGCAGGCGCTGGCCTTTGAATGGCTGGTTGCGCCGCCGTGGGCACGCCAACACCCTGCGCTGGCCGTGGCGCTCACGCGGGAATTGGCTGTGGCGTCGGGTGCAGCGGGTATGGCGGGCGGTCAGGCCATCGATTTGGCCGGGGTCGGGCAGCGCCTGGACCAGCCAGCGCTGGAAGATATGCACCGCCGCAAGACGGGTGCGCTGCTGCGGGCCAGCGTGCGCATGGGCGCATTGGCGGCCGGGGCGGAGGGTGCTGTGCTTGCAGCTGTGGACCGCTATGGAAGCGCGCTCGGCTTGGCCTTCCAGGTGATCGACGATGTGCTCGATGCCACGGCCGACTCCAGCACTTTGGGCAAGACGGCAGGCAAGGACGCAGCTGCCGACAAACCCACCTTCGCCTCGCTGCTGGGCGTCGAGCCGGCGCGGGCCTACGCGCAGGCGCTGCTGGCGCAGGCCCTGCAGGCGCTGCAGGGTCTGCCGGCGCAATCGACGCAACGCTTGGCCGCGCTGGCGCGCTGGGTGGTGCAGCGCCCATATTGACGGCACCGACAAGGGGATTGCCATGAATGGATTGCTCTCGTCCATCGATTCGCCAGCCGATCTGCGCCGGCTGACGCGCCCCCAATTGCGCCCGTTGGCCGATGAGCTGCGCGAATTTCTGGTGCAAAGCGTGGCGCGTACCGGCGGGCACTTCAGCTCCAATCTGGGGACGGTGGAGCTGACGGTCGCGCTGCACTATGTGTTCGACACGCCGCACGACCGGCTGGTGTGGGATGTGGGCCATCAGACCTATCCGCACAAGATTCTGACTGGCCGACGCGAGCGCATGCACACCCTGCGCCAGCTCGGCGGCATCAGCGGATTTCCAGTGCGCAGCGAAAGTGAATACGACGCTTTCGGCACCGCGCACTCGTCCACCAGCATCTCGGCCGCTTTGGGTATGGCTCTGGCCGCCCAGGCCAAGGGCGAGCGCCGGCGCGCGGTGGCCGTGATCGGCGACGGGGCGATGACGGCCGGTATGGCATTCGAGGCGCTCAACAATGCGGGCGTCACCAAAGCCCCACTGCTGGTCGTGCTCAATGACAACGACATGTCGATCAGCCCGCCGGTCGGCGCGCTCAACCGCTACCTGGCTCAGCTCATGAGCGGACGCTTTTACGCTGCGGCGCGCCATGTGGGTCGGCAGGTGCTCAGCGTGGCTCCGCCGCTGCTGGAGTTTGCGCGTCGCTTCGAGGAGCACGCCAAGGGTATGGTCGTGCCGGCGACCCTGTTCGAAAAGTTTGGCTTCAACTACATCGGTCCCATCGATGGGCACGATCTCGAATCTCTGGTGCCCACACTGGAAAATATCCGCCGCCTGCTCGACGACGGAGCGGGCCCGCAGTTTCTGCACGTGGTCACCAAAAAAGGGCAGGGCTACAAGCTGGCCGAGGCCGATCCGATCGCCTACCACGGCCCGGGCAAGTTCGATCCACAGATCGGTATCGTGCCTCCAGCGCAGCCGCCCAAACCCACCTTCAGTGCGGTGTTTGGCCAATGGCTGTGCGATATGGCCGAGCGTGACAAGCGGCTCATCGGCATCACGCCAGCCATGCGCGAAGGATCGGGCATGGTGGAGTTTCACCGGCGTTTTCCGGACCGGTACTACGATGTCGGCATCGCCGAGCAGCATGCAGTCACCTTCGCTGCAGGGCTTGCGTGCGAGGGCCTCAAGCCTGTGGTGGCGATTTATTCCACCTTTTTGCAGCGGGCCTACGACCAGGCCATCCACGACGTGGCGCTGCAAAACCTGCCGGTCATGTTTGCGTTGGATCGGGCGGGTATCGTCGGTGCCGACGGCCCCACCCACTGCGGGGCCTACGACATCCCGTTCCTGCGCTGCATCCCCAACGTCGCCATCGCTTGTCCGTCGGACGAAGCGGAATGCTACCAACTGTTGACCACGGCCTACGAGCAGTCGCATCCCGTGGCGGTGCGTTACCCGCGTGGCGCGGGCGTGGGCGCGCCGGTCTCGCGCGAGCTGCAAGCGCTGCCTTACGGCCGCGGCGAGGTGCGTCGGCGAGGCCGTGGGGTGGCGATTCTGGCCTTTGGCACCCTGTTGCACCCGGCGCTGCAGGCCGCCGAGGCGCTGGGGGCGACGGTGGCCAACATGCGCTGGGCTAAACCCCTGGATCGCGATCTGGTGCTGGAGTTGGCGCGTGGACACGACGCGCTCGTCACGGTCGAGGAGGGTGCCGTCGCCGGTGGTGCCGGGGCCGCCGTGATGGAATTGCTCGCTGCCGAGGGTATCCTTCGCCCGGTTTTGCTGCTGGGACTGCCGGATCGCTTCATCGAGCACGGCGACCCCGCCTTGCTGTTGGCGCGGCTGGGACTGGATGCAAGCGGAATCGAGCGCAGCGTGCGCGAGCGCTTCGGCGTGCATTTGGCGGCTCGCCCGGTGCTCGAGGTGGTGCATCCTGCCGCCTGAGTGGTCCCGCTGCCCTAAGCATGGAGGTTGAAACGATGGGTTTCGTCTTTGATATAAATTCAAGATCAATGCTGAAGGTCCCCGTCTCAGGGTAAACACTTGCGAGGTGGCCACTGTCCGTCCACTATATTCACCTGCGCGGTGCCGACTGGCGTCTCAACGCGAGACAGCGGCATCAGTCAATCAATCACAAGGAGTTCTACGACATGGATCGTCGTTCCGTCATCAAACACGCCGGTGTGGCCGGCATCCTGGCGGCCGCAGCTGCGCCCGCGGTGCATGCCCAGGCTTCGATCCGCTGGCGCTTGACCTCCAGCTTCCCGAAGTCGCTGGACACCATTCACGGTGCGGCGGAGGTGTTTGCCAAAACCGTCAACGCGATGTCTGGCGGCAAATTCCAGGTGACCGTGCATGCCCCGGGCGAGCTGGTGCCGGCCTTCGGCGTCGTCGATGCGGTGCAGCAGGGCACGGTCGAGGCTGGTCACACCGCACCGTACTACTATTTCGGCAAGGACGATACCTTCGCCATCGGCACCGCCATTCCGTTCGGCATGAACAGCCGCCAGCTCACTGCCTGGTTCTACGACGGCAACGGCATGAAGCTGATGCGCGAGTTCTACGACCAGTACAACATCGTCAACTTCCCTGGCGGCAATACCGGTGCGCAGATGGGGGGGTGGTACCGCAAGGAGATCAAGGGCCCGGCTGACATCAAGGGCCTGAAAATGCGCATCGGCGGCTTTGCTGGCAAAGTGCTGACACGCATGGGCGCGGTGCCGCAAAACATCCCGGGTGGTGAGATCTACCAGGCGCTGGAAAAAGGCACGATCGACGCCACCGAATGGGTCGGCCCCTACGACGACGAGAAGCTGGGTTTCTACAAGGTGGCCAAGAACTACTACTACCCAGGGTGGTGGGAAGGTGGTGCCCAGCTCGACTTCTACATCAACAAAAAAGCCTACAACGAGCTGTCAGCCGACTACAAGGCAATGGTGGAGGCTGCAGCCAGCCAAGCGCATGTGACGATGCAGGCCATGTACGACGCACGCAACCCCGCAGCGCTCAAGCGCCTGGTGGCCAATGGCACCAAGGTGTTGGCCTTGCCCAAGAACGTGATGGACGAGGCCTTCAAACAATCGATGGAGCTGTACGATGAGCTGAGCGCCAGCAACCCCAACTGGAAGAAGGTCTACAGCGACTACCGCAACTTCCAGCGCGACGCCAACCTGTGGTTCCGCTTCACCGAGGCGCGCTTCGACAGCTACATGCAAAGCGCAAAACTCTGAGTCCGCTGACACGCACCGGGCCGGCTGACAAGCTTGGCCCGAAGCGATGCGCAACCCCGCGCGAGCGGGGTTTTCCATTCTGTGGCGCAGGCCATCTGTGTGCAAGGATCGGCTAGACTGCACACGGCGCACGGATGCCGTGTCGGAGTGTTCACCATGACGTTGTTGTTGCGATTGACCCGGGCCATCGATGCCCTGAACCGGGCCGTGGGCTGGTTGGCCATGTGGATGATCCTGGGCGCCACCCTCATCAGCGCCGGCAATGCGATCGTGCGCCGTGTCCTCGGTACCAGCTCCAACGCTTGGCTGGAGGTGCAGTGGTACCTGTTTGCCGCCGTCTTCATGCTGGGGGGCGGTTATGCGTTTCTGCGCAACGCGCATGTGCGCATCGACTTCATCTCCAGCAAGCTGGGTGCGCGCGCGCGCAACTGGATCGACGTGCTGGGCATCGTCATCTTTGTCTTGCCGCTGTGTGTGATGATGGTCAAGCTCGGCTGGCCGCTGTTCGAGCGGGCCTGGGTCAGCGGCGAGGTGTCCTCCAACGCCGGCGGGTTGGTGCGTTGGCCGGTCTACCTGCTGATTCCGGCAGGCTTCACGCTGCTCGCGCTGCAAAGCGTCAGCGAGCTCGTCAAGCGCATCGCGTTCCTGACCGGCCAGGGGCCTGATCCACTGGACCACACCGGGCCGAGCGAGACCGAGCTGCTGGCCAAAGAGATCGCCGCGGCCGAGGCCGAGCGCGCTGCCCGTGGCGGCGCCCCCAAGTCCTGATGTCCCCCGGCGGAGTGTGACGCAATGATGGTTTTTTTGCACGACAACTTCGTGCCGGTGATGTTCGCCGGCCTGCTGGTCTTTCTGCTGACCGGCTTTCCGGTGGCGTTCTCGCTGGCGGCCACCGGGCTGTTCTTCGGCCTCATCGGCATGGAGATCGGGTTGTTCCCCGACAACCTATTTCAGGCCCTGCCCCTGCGGGTATTTGGCATCATGCAGAACGACACGCTGCTAGCCATCCCGTTCTTTACGCTGATGGGCATCATCTTGGAGCGCAGCCGCATGGCCGAGGACCTGCTGGAGACGGTAGGCCAAGTGTTCGGCCCAGTGCGCGGCGGGCTGGCGGTGGCGGTGGTGCTCGTCGGCGCGCTGCTGGCGGCCACCACCGGCGTGGTGGCGGCGGCCGTGATTTCGATGGGCCTGATCTCGCTGCCCATCATGTTGCGCTACGGCTACAACCGCTCCATTGCCACTGGCGTCATCACCGCGTCGGGGACGCTGGCGCAGGCAATTCCACCGTCACTGGTATTGATCGTATTGGCGGACCAGTTGGGCCGCTCGGTGGGGGACATGTATGCGGGCGCGATGCTGCCGGCGCTGATGCTGGTTGGGCTGTATCTCCTGTTCATCGTCGCGGTGGCGATCATGCGACCGTCGTGGGTGCCGGCGCTGCCGCC
>CALEDU010000056.1 GCA_937949455.1 uncultured Tepidimonas sp.
CCAATGCGCTGATGGGCAATCTGGTCAACGACACGCTGCGGGCGCGGGGGTGGATGTGACCGTCGTCGGCCGGGCATGGGCATGATCGCTTGCCGCTTTTACCCCCTGCGCCGCCACGCGCGCGGATTGCCCGCCCTCAGACAGGCGCGGCGATAGGCGACGAGTGTGGCCGCGGCGCGGCCCAGCACGCTGTCGGGCGGGAAGGCTGCGTCTGGCGGGGCGAGGCCGCCGCCGGCGCCCCGCGCCCCTTCGGCGCCGAAGGGCACGCCGGTCAGCAGGGCCATGCCGTCGGCGACATGGTCCACGGCCCAGACGTGGAAGCGTCCGGCCGTGACGGCCTCGCAGACCTCGTCGGCGAGCATCAAATGGCGGCGGTTGCGCGCGGGGATGAGGACACCCTGGCTGCCGTCCAAGCCGGCTGCAGCGCAGATGCGAAAGAAGCCTTCGATTTTTTCATTGACGCCGCCAATGGGCAGCACCTCGCCGAAGGCGTTGATGGCGCCGGTGACGGCGATGCCTTGCCGCAGCGGCAGCCCGGACAGCGAGGACAGCAGGGCGTAGAACTCGGCGCACGAGGCAGAATCGCCTTCGATGCCCGCGTACTCTTGCTCGAACACGATGGAGGCGGTCAGTGCCAGCGGGGCCAAGGGGGCAAACAGGGCCGACAGATAGCTGTGCAGCACCAGCACGGCCTTGTCGTGGATGGGGCCGGAGAGGGCCACCTCGCGCTCGATGTTGAGCAGCCCCTCGGTCCCCGGCAGGGTGCGGGCGGCCACCCGAATGGGCAGGCCGAAGCGGTAGTCGCCCAGGTCGATGACCGACAGGCCGTTGAGCTGCCCGACGCGCGCGCCGTGCAGATGGACCAGGCGGTCGCCATCGGCCACGGCCTCGCGCAAGCGCTCATCAGGGTAATCATGGCGGCGGTTGCGGGCGGCAATGGCGGCCGATACATCCTCGCGCTCTACCCGGCGAGCGCCACGGCTGCGGGTGACTTCGGCGGCTTCCACCACCAGGGCTTCGGTGCGCGCGAAGGTGGCGCTCTGGCGCGCACGGTCTTCAGCCTCGCGGTGGCTGTCCTCGATCAGACGCGCCACTGCCGCTGCGCTAAAGGGCGGCAACCCCAGACGCGCGCATGTGTGCGCGACGAATACGCCGGTGGCACGCCGTGTGGCGTCGCTGGCGGCGAATGTTTCGGCAAAGTCCACCTTGATGCGAAAGTGCCGCGCGAACTCCGGGTCGCCCTCTTGCAGGGCGTAGAACTGTTCGTGGGTGCCGATCAGCACCAGCTTGACGTCCACGTCCACCGCCTCGGGCTCGAGCGAGGTGGTGGCCAGCGCCGAAAACATGGTGCCTGGCTCTTCGATCTGCAGCCGCCCGTTGCGCAGAAAGCGGCGCAGCTTCTCCCACACCAGCTCGTCGGCCAACAGGTCGCGCAGGTGCAGCATCAGAAAGCCGCCGTGCGCGCGCAGCAGGCTGCCAGCGCGGATGCGGCTGAAGTCGGTGACCAGCACGTCGTTGTCGGTCTGGTATTCGATGCTGCCAAACAGCGGCCGGTACAGGGGGTTGTTCTCGATGATGACCGGCGCGCCGACCGTCTCGGCGTTGTCCACCACGAGGTTGACGCGGTAGCGCTGCAGCCGGCGCTCCAGCGCGTCGCGGCGCTCGTCGTCGTCCTGCGGGTCGGCGGGCTCGAACAGCTCCAGATGGTCGAGCACGTCCTGCTCCACGGCATCCAGCCATTGGCCGAGCTTGCGCGTATCCTTGAATTGCTTGCGCAGGCCTTGGCGGATGGCGTCGAGCTCGCGGTCCAACACCGGGCGCACGGCCTGCCGGCGCAGCGACGCCACGCCGTCGCGCAAGGCGCGCTCCAGTGGGCCGGTCACCTCCAGAAACCGCAGGATTTCGGCGCGCAGCTCGCGCTCGCCTTCGTCGTAGGCCGCCCGGCGGGCGGGATCGAGCGCGGCCATGGCTGCGGCCGTCAAGGGCTCGCCACGCTCGTCGATGAGGGTGAAAATGAGCTGCCCGCTGTCGCGCCGCAGTGCGAAGTGCCGCTGCCGCGCGAACGCGGACAGGGCGGCGTAGGCTTCGGCTTCGCGGTCGCTCGGGGGTGGCGAAGTTGTGCAGGTAGCACAGATCGGGCGGCACCGGGCACCTGGCGGCGGCGGCCTGCGCCCGCTCTTGCCCGATCCACGGCAGCGGCTCGTGCACCAGCTCGGCCGTGTCCTCGAAGCCCAAGGTGGCCGGGTCGATGCGCAGACGCAGCGCGTCGACTGGCAGCCGCTGCGCACCCCCGGACGGGGTGCCGGCATTTGCGGCGACAGTAGCAGGCAGGTCCATGCGGCCAGTCTAGCGCCGTTCGTCGGCGGCGACTGCAGCGTGGGCGCGACAGGGCCGATATTCGATCCATGACAATCGCTCACAGCGCCATCCACCTGCACAGCCAGATGCAGCACACCCGGGCCACCGTCTTGCACGAGCGGCTGCAGGCATGGCGCGGCCCACGCTCGGGCGATGCCGCGCTGCGCCTGAAGGACCCGCTGGTGCAAGCCAGCACGGCGCGCGCACTGCAACAGATCGATCTGGCCGTCTAACCGACGGCGCAGTACCCTACACTTGCGGGATGAACACGCCTGACACCCCGGATCCCGCGTTGGCGCAGCCACTGTCGGACGACGACTTCGAGCGGCTGGAAAGCATTCTGGACGACCTGGCCGAGCGCAGCGACGGCATCCCAACCTCGTGGGAGTACTGCGACGGCTTCCTGACCGCGCTGATCTGCGGGCGCCGTCTGCACGCGCCCAGCGAGTATTTCCCCGTGCTGTTTGGCGGCGCACCGGGGGATGCCGCGGGTTTTGGCAAGGCGTCCTTCCGGGACGAAGCGCAACTGCACGATTTTTTGTCGCTGTGGATGCGCCGCTGGAACGAAATCGCCGCCGCGCTGCAGGCTCCCGTGGAGACGCTGGACGACGAGCGCACGCTGCAACCCTACTTGACGGATGTGCGCACGGTGCTGGCCGAGCTGCCGCTCGCGGAGCAGGAGCGGCTGGCCGCGTCCTTTGGCGACGGGCCGCTGCCGGCGTTTGCGCAATACTGGGCCGTGGGCTTTTGGGATGTGGTGCAGGCCTGGCCCGACGACTGGCGCACGCCGCGCGACCGGGAGCTGGGGCGCGACTGGGAAGACGCCCTGATGGCCATCGCCGCGCTGCTCGAGGCCGACGAGGACGAGCCGGCGGTCAACCCCGTGCGTGACGACGGGCCGCCCACCGTCAGCGCGGATCGGATCGAACGCTTTGGCGACGCCATCTGGGCGGTGTACAACCTGCACGACATCGGGCGCTCGCTGGGCCCGCTGATCGAGACGGTGCGCAAGGCGGCCAAACCCGGCCGCAACGACCCCTGCCCCTGCGGCAGCGGCAAAAAATACAAGCGCTGCTGCGGGGCGGCTTGAGCCACCGACGGGGCGTAGGGGCCTCAGGCCGCCCCGGCGACCCGGGCGCACAAGCCGGCCAGCGCATACTCGACCGCGGCCGCCCGCACGGCGGCGCGGTCGCCGTCGAAGCGCTGGCACTGCGCTTGGACCTGCCCATCCACACACCAGCCAAACCAGACTGTACCGACCGGCTTGGCGGCGCTGCCCCCGCTGGGCCCCGCGATGCCGGTGATGGCCAGCGTCGCCTGCACCTGCGCGGCGGCGGCGGCACCGCGCGCCATGGCCCGGGCAACCGGTTCGCTCACCGCACCATGCGTGGCGATCAGGCGGTCGTCCACCCCCAGTTCGGCCACCTTGGCGGCGTTGGAGTAGGTGACAAAGCCGCGCTCGAACCAGTCGCTGGAGCCGGCCAGCGATGTGCAGCACGCGGCCACCAGCCCGCCCGTGCAGCTTTCCGCCGTGGCCATGCGCCAGCGGCGTGCCAGCAGCGCTGCTGACAACTCCGCGAGCAACGGCCAGACCGTGGGGGGCAGCCACAGCAGCGGCGAGGCGGAGGGAACCACGGGCGCACTCACCCCCTCACCCCCCGAAAACGTTGCGCCACAGCGCGATGACGAGGAGGGCGCAAAAGGCCGCCACCAGATCGTCGAACATGATGCCCCAGCCCCCGCGCCAACCCACGCCTTTGCAAACGCGGTCAGCCCAAGCCACCGGTCCCGGCTTGGCGGCATCGAAGAAGCGAAACAACGCAAAACACACGGTCTGGCCCCACAGCCCGTGCGGCGCGGCCATCCACAGCACGAGCCAAAAGCCCACCACCTCGTCGATGACCACAAAACTGGGGTCGGCCACGCCTGCGCGCCGCGCGGTGGCGGTGCTGGCCCACCACCCCAATAACAGGGCCGCGCCGATGACGAGCGCCCACCCCCGGTCCCCAGGGGCGGCCAGCGCATCGATGACCAGAAACGCCGCCCATGCCCACAGGGTGCCGACCGTGCCTGGTGCCCAGCGCGACAGACCGGCCCCGAAGCCCAGTGCGATCAGGTGCGACAGCCGCGCGAACATGAAGCGGGCGGACGGCACGGCGGGCGCGGCGGCAGGGGGAGACGTGCTCACCGGAACCACCCCTCGAACCCATCGAAGGGCTCGAACCGGCCATCGACCAGCCGCAGCCGGGTCGGCCCAGGCAGCGCCCGCACACGCACCGGGTGACACTCGTCGCCGGGGTAGCACATGGCGCGGTGCTCCCCGTC
>CALEDU010000057.1 GCA_937949455.1 uncultured Tepidimonas sp.
GCCACTTGTAGAAAGTGGCGTCGCTGAAACCACCGTTGCGGCACAGCTCCTTGATCGGCATGCCGGCTTCGGCTTGTTTGAGGAACCCGATGATCTGTTCCTCGGTGAATCTGCTCTTCTTCATGTCCGTCATTCTCCTGCAGGTTGACGGACTTCACTAGCTTCAGCTTGGTACGGCTGGTGGGGGGCAGGTCAGGCGCACTGCCCATGACTGTCCTCATGGCTGCCACACAACGGCGCATGTCACAGGGCTTTCGCATCGCTGACGACACCGCAACGGCCATCGCCACTGGTGACCTTTCGCGCCCCGTCGCTACCACGGGCGAGGACGAGATTGCGCATTTGCTGCGTCAGCTCGAGCAGATGCGCCGGGGACTGCGCGAACTCATCGGTAACGTGGTGTCGGGCACAGACAGCATCGCCAGCGCTGCCAGCCAGGTGGCCAGCGGAACGCAGGATTTGTCTCAGCGCACCGAGCAGCAGACCAGCTCGCTGGAGCAGACGGCATCAGCCATCGAGCAGCTCAACAGCACCGTGCATCAAAATGCCTCGAATGCGCGGCAGGCGGACGACATGGCCGAGAAAGCCTCGGCCATCGCCGAGCGCGGCGGGGACGTGGTGCGCCAAGTGGTCCAGACCATGAACGACATCAACGCGTCCTCACAGCGTATTGCCAACATCATCGGTGTCATCGACGGCATTGCGTTTCAGACCAATATCCTGGCACTCAATGCAGCGGTAGAAGCGGCCCGCGCTGGTGAAGCTGGACGGGGTTTTGCCGCAGTGGCCTCGGAAGTGCGCAATCTGGCCAGCCGCAGCGCCGAGGCCGCGCGCGAGATCAAGACGTTGATCAGCGACTCGGTGACCAAAGTGGGGACTGGCAAAGACCAGGTGGATGCTGCCGGCGCGACGATGGCCGAAATCGTTCAAAGTATCGAGCGCGTCACGGAGCTGATGCGTCAAATCGCCACTTCCAGCGCCGAACAGGCAGATGAGCTGGGGCAAATCAATCAGGCCGTTGCACTCATGGATGGGGTGACGCAACAAAATGCCGCCTTGGTCCAAGAAGCCTCAGCGGCTGCAGCCACTTTGCGCGAGCAGGCGCAGCAACTGAAGCAGCAGGTGGGTCGATTCCGGCTGGGATGAGGCCAGCACGCCAGCGCCTCGGCTGGCCCAAAAACCCACTCCTGCCGCAGACCTAAACCACCGCTGAGCGACGCGCGCTATCAGTGCGCCTGCTCCCAGTTGGCGCCCACGCCCACTTCGGCGACCAGCGGAACGCGCAAGGTGGCGACGGCAGCCATCAGGCGCGGCACCTCGGTGCGCACCCAGTCGATCTCGTCTGGTGGCACTTCGAACACCAATTCATCATGCACCTGCAGCACCATGCGGGTGCGGCGCTGCTGGTCGTCCAACGCGCGCTGAACCGCCACCATGCTCATCTTGATCAAGTCAGCGGCTGTACCCTGCATCGGCGCGTTGATGGCCGCGCGCTCGGCGGCACTGCGCCGCGGGCCGTTAGGGGAGTGGATTTCGGGCAGGACCAGGCGGCGGCCGAATACCGTCTCCACATAACCACGCGCCTTGGCTTGGGCCCGGGTGCGCTCCATGTAGTGACGCACCCCGGCAAACCGCGCGAAATAGCGCTCGATGTAGTTTTTGGCTGCTGTCGCGTCGATACCCAACGCCTTGGCCAAGCCGTAGGCGCTCATGCCATACATGAGGCCGAAGTTGATGACCTTGGCGTAGCGACGCTGCTCGGGGCTGACCCGATCCGGTGGCAAGCCAAATACCTCGGCCGCGGTGGCGCGGTGCACATCCTGGCCTTCGGCAAACGCGCGCAGTAAGGCCACGTCCTCGCTCAGGTGCGCCATGATGCGCAATTCGATCTGCGAGTAGTCGGCGCTGGCGATGGACCAGCCCGGTGGTGCCACAAAGGCTTCACGGATACGCCGCCCCTCGGGCGTGCGAATAGGGATGTTTTGCAGATTGGGATCATTGCTGGCCAGCCGCCCTGTGACGGCCACGGCCTGCCCATAGTGGGTATGCACCCGCCCTGTGACGGGGTGGATCATGCCAGGCAGCTTGTCGGTGTAGGTGCCCTTGAGCTTGGACAGGCTGCGATGCTCGAGGACGCGCGCTGGCAGCGGATAGTCCTCGGCCAGCTTTTCCAGGACCTCCTCGTCGGTGCTGGGTGCGCCGTTGGCGGTTTTCTTGATCACTGGCAAGCCCAGCTTGCCGAAGAAGATTTCCCCGATCTGCTTGGGAGAACCCAGGTTGAACGGCTGGCCCGCTAGCGCGTGCGCCTCGGCCTCCAGCGCGGCGATGCGCTCACCCAGGGCTTGACTTTGCCGTTGCAGCGCCTGGGCATCGATGAGCACCCCCTGGCGCTCCATGCGAAACAGCACATCGGAGACGGCCACCTCCAGCTCGTAGATGCGCTGCAGGGCTGGCTCGGCCTGCAGGCGGGGCCACAGCACCTGATGCACGGCCAGGCACATTTCCGCATCCTCGCAGGCATAAGGGGCAGCGCGCTCCAGCGGCACCTGCGCAAACGGGATCTGCGCCGCCCCCTTGCCACACAGCGCCTCGTAGCTCAGGCCGCGTCGCCCCAGGTGGCGTTCGGCCAAGCTTTCCAGGCTGTGCGGCAGGTGCACCTCCAACACATAGCTCTGCAGGAGGGTGTCGTGGACATAGCCGCGCACCTCGATA